>DATGOZ010000001.1:0-3822 GCA_035305395.1 Taishania sp.
CTCGATGTCGGCTCGTCACATCCTGGGGCTGGAGAAGGTCCCAAGGGTTGGGCTGTTCGCCCATTAAAGTGGCACGCGAGCTGGGTTCAGAACGTCGTGAGACAGTTCGGTCCCTATCTGTTGTGGGCGTTAGAAATTTGAAAGGACCTGCCTCTAGTACGAGAGGACCGGGGTGGACATACCTCTGGTGTACCTGTTGTGGCGCCAGCTGCACCGCAGGGTAGCTAAGTATGGATGAGATAAGCGCTGAAAGCATCTAAGCACGAAACTCGCCTTGAGATGAGATTTCTTTTAAGGGCCGTGGAAGACTACCACGTTGATAGGTTGCAGGTGTAAAGACGGTAACGTCAAAGCCGAGCAATACTAATTACCCGTAGACTTATAAACTTTCTCTAAATCAATGAATCTTTTGCTCCGATCGTCCGATATATCTAAAAATATTGCAAATTACAGATTGCAAATTTCAAATTAGTAGTCGAATTAATCTACAATTTGAAAGTTTTCAAACTGAAATTTAACGATTTTGGGTGTCTATAGCGGCACGGTCCACCTCTTCCCATTCCGAACAGAGAAGTTAAGCCTGCCAGCGCTGATGGTACTGCCTTTTTGAGGGCGGGAGAGTAAGTCGATGCCACTTTTATAAAGCTCATACGTAAGTATGGGCTTTTTTTGTTTATAGCTACCACGATTTTATAAATCTGCTTCACGAGAATCGCCTAGAAGGTAACACAATCCAGGTTGAATGAAAATACACGAAAAATTAGATAACTGGTAATGAGGTGGGGATTAAGATGCCTTATTAATATTGGTTGATAATCAGCGTAATATACTTATTTATACCATGTGATTTGGGGATGTAAATTTGATAAATTTTGCTTTAATTCAGTGAATTTCTGTTGATGTTCCTCTTTTTTAGTGCTTTGATGATTTCCAAATGCATTAACGGATTCAACTTTTCTATTCAAATTGGTAGTTGTCTCATCGAAATAAGTTTGCTCAAATTTTTTCCATATGTAATTAATTGCTTCATCATTTGGATGAACTAGATCTGCTTTATAAAAACGATAGTCGCGAAGTACGTCAATAATAAGTTCATACGAAGGAAAATACTGTGCATTAAATTCATAAGATAGTTGACTAACCGCTTCAATTAATCTTGCTTTTGAAAGATTGTTTTCGATAATTCCATCACGTATATGACGCACTGGGCTCACAGTGAAAACAATTTCTATATCAGGATTTAATGTTTGAATTTTATCGATGACCAATCTCCAATCTTGAACAATTTCATAAGGAGACGATAGAAATTTGTTGAACAAATTCGAAGGCATTTTGTGGCAATTTGCTACAATCTTTTGTGATTCGGCTAATTCATATCCCCATGCTGTTCCAAATGTTACAATCAGAATTTTAGCTTGTTGAAGTTTGCTTTTGAAATTATTTTTGATTTCACTTATTGTTTCAATTAGACCTTCTTGCGATGAAGAACTGATTTTGGTACTAGCTAACCAATAATAATACTGATTATCACGTTGAAAAATATCATTCTGTTCTAAGTCTTCAAAAAGAGAAAATATTGAATAGGCAAGTGCAGTTGGATGAAAAATTGTACCAAAAGGATTGGAAAATACTTGATGACCAGCAAACTTTAATTTATTCGAAATTTCATCTGAAAAACAGCTTCCTAGTAAGATGAAATCATCGCCATGTTTCAGTTTGTTTTCAGATTCTTCGATGTTTAAATTCAAGAAAAAATTGTCCATTCAAAAGTCAATTATAAACAAAAAGAGGAAGTAAATCTGATGTACTTACTTCCTCTTTTCGCTAAACCATGCTAAAACTATAAAACCCAAAAACACGAACTATGAATTGTGTTATTAGATGATACAAATATACAATGTTTGTTTTTAGTTCAAAAATTTCTACACAAAAAAAATGTTAAAACCAAATAATACATTTATGTACGTCTATTTAGGTTCTATTTTTTTACTATATTTCCATTGTAATCACATAAAAAGTATATGAAGAAGAGTACAATTATTATCATCGCTGTTATTGGAGTTGTTATTTTATGGGCAATCAGTATTCAGCGAAAAGGAGTGACGATGTCGGAAGAAATCGATAACGCATGGGGGAATGTTGAAACGGCTTATCAAAGAAGAAATGATTTGATAGGTAACTTGGTAAAAACAGTAAAAGGTGCCGCTGATTATGAAAAAAGTACGTTGGAAGCTGTTGTTAACGCTAGAACTCGTGCTACTTCAATGAGTATCGACCCATCAAATATGACGGAAGAAGAATTCAAAAAATTTACTGAAGCTCAAGCTGAAGTTAAAAGTTCTTTGGATCGTTTGTTGGTAATTGTTGAAAATTACCCTGATTTGAAAGCAAATTCTAGTTTCTTGAAATTACAAGATGAATTGGCAAGTACAGAAAATCAAATCTTGACTGCTCGTACTCGCTACAATAATTCAGTAAAACCTTTCAATACATATATTAAGAAATTCCCGACGAATTTGTTAGCAGGTATTTACGGTTTTAAAAATAGACAGTATTTCGAAAGTGATCCAGGTGCAGAAAAAGCTCCAGAAATTGATTTTGAGTTCTAACAATGAATAAACAGAAAGGAATATTATCTGAGGTTGAAACAGCTCAATTGGTTCAAGCAATACAAGAAGCAGAATTAAGAACATCAGGAGAGATACGCGTTCACATTGAACAAATTCAAAAAAAGGTGTCGATGGATCGTGCTGTAGAGGTGTTCTATGCGCTTGGAATGGATAAAACTATCAATAGAAATGGAGTACTTCTCTATGTGTGTATGAATACACATTCGTTTATAATCATCGGAGATGAAGGAATCAATAAACAGGTTCCAGGTGATTATTGGAATACCATAAAAGACGAGGTTATTTCTTTCTTTAAAGAAGGAAAAATCAAGGATGGATTGGTTAGAGGAGTTGAGTTAGTTGGACAAAAATTGGTCGAATTATATCCTTCAACAGGAGAAAATAAGGATGAATTACCAAATGAAATTACAAGTCATGAAGATTTATAGTAAATTGTTAGTTCTCGTTTTTGTCCTTACTTCATTTTTTGCGGTAACTCAGTTTAATATTCCTCCAAAGCCATCATTGCAGACTTCGGTTTATGATTATGCAAAAATGCTTTCAGATACGGAGTTTAAGACTTTGGAGCAAAAACTGATTAACTATTACGACACAACGGGGAATCAAATTGTTGTTGCAATTGTGAAGTCTGTTGAAGGTGGAGACATCGGATTGATTGCTTCAGAGTGGGGACATTCTTGGGGAGTAGGAGGTAAGGATGACAATGGGGTTTTCATCTTGTTGTCTCAGAATGATCGTGAGATATACATTGCTCCAGGTTATGGTTTAGAACATTTGTTAACTGCCGGAATTAATGGTGAAATCATTCGAAATGATATCATTCCGCACTTTAAAGAAGGAAACTATTACCAAGGATTGGAAGCCGGAACTGACCAACTTATCAAGCTTTTTAGTGGAGCTTACAAGAAAAAAGAGGCGGAGCCAATTAGTGGGTGGTATGGTCTTCTTTTTCTAGGGCTTATTGTTCTTTTCTTCTACTGGATTTTTAAAAATAATAAGAAGAATGGTGGTGGAAAAGGTAATGGAGGTAGGAAAGACCTTTCTTGGATGGAAGCAATCATGTTAGGCCAGACAATCAGTAGTGGAGGAAATCGAAGTTATGGTGGTGGATTCGGTGGTAGAGGCTTTTCTGGGGGCGGATTTTCAGGTGGATTTGGAGGCGGAGGCTTTTCTGGAGGTGGAGCTGGAGGTC
>DATGOZ010000002.1:0-8151 GCA_035305395.1 Taishania sp.
TTAAACAAAAGCAACAGCTATTGACCAATCATTGTTTCATCATGCGCAAACACGGTACATATGCATGGGGAACAAGTTTGTTTGAAGCAAAACGTCATTTAGAAACATTAGAATATTTATCAGAGTTAACTTACCGCCAAAAATGTATCCAATGAAATTAGTTTTATCTATTCTAACAATGGGAACGCTGTATGCTTTTACTGCTTGTTCACAAAATGCAAATCAGGGAAACAACGCAATAATAGCAAACGTTGACTCGCTTAATTACAAAAAAGAAAATTGTGACCTAGCCAATAAAATCAAACAGAATCCGGAAAACTACCCTGATTTCAATTTCTTTGATACAATTTGTTCGAGTATTGAAGTATCAACCTTGAAATACACATTCGAATCTTCAGCAATTACACAGAAAATCAATGCAAAACTCCAAAAAGAATTGCTTAGTGATTTTGGCATGAACGAAACACCATATCCTTCCATGGAAGCCTTAATAAACTCAGTTGATGAAGAGGATTCTGGGTTTAATGCTACAATTGGAATGGAAACTGTTACCAATAAAAACAAAGTTCTTACAGTTCAAATCTGGCAAGAATATTATGGACATGGAGCTGCGCATCCAATGTATTATAGCAATTACTATACATTCAATACTGCTTCGGGCGATTTAATCAAATTAGAAGACTTGTTTCAAGACAATACAATTCCACACGTTACTTTAATTGGAAGAAAACAATTCATCAAAGAAAATGGTGCCGATGGTTGGGATTTCACAAACGGAAGTGGTGATTTCTTCTTGTCTAAAAATTTTAAATTTGATGATAAAGGACTTACTTTCTTTTACAATCTATACGAGATTGGACCGTATGTGATGGGAGCTCCATCGTTCACAATTAAATACAGTGACTTGAAGAATTTGATTAAACCAGGAAGTTTAATTGAAGCATTTATCAACTAATACAATGTTTCTTTTCACTAATTTTGTGCTTTATTTAGACTAAAATTATGGCAATTCTTTCGATACCAGATAAAAATATCGTTATCACCAATCCGGTTGAAATTAAAGCGTTTTTCAATGAACGCAATTTGTATTTCGATCAATGGCAGTGTGACGTGGTATTTGACGACAGTGCGACACAAGAAGATATTCTGAAAGCTTATGAGAAGGATTTAAAACCTTTTATGGAACGTGGAGGTTACCAAACTGCAGATGTAATCAACATGCGTCCAGAAATGGAAAATTATGAAGCCGTAAGAAATAAATTTTTATCTGAACACACGCACTCTGAAGATGAAATTCGTTTTTTTGTTGATGGTCAAGGGTTGTTTTGGTTTAATCTAGAAACTGAACCTGTCTTCAATTTGTTGTGCGAAAGAGGAGATTTAATCTCCGTTCCAGCAGGAACAAAACATTGGTTCGATGCTGGTCCTTCTCGCCCATTTGTAAAAGCTATTCGTATTTTCATCGATATGAGTGGGTGGGTTCCGCATTATACAGAATCAAAAGTTGAACAAAATTACAGCGATTTCAAAATTCCATTGAAACACGAAGTAAAATACATTCTAACGGATATCGAAGGAGCAACTAGTTCGATTAAATTCGTAACAGAAACGCTATTTCCTTATTTCAACGAACGTATTAACTCATTGTTGGAAATGACTTCCAATCCAGAAGTTGCACAAGCATTCGAACAAGTGAAACAAATCGTATTGGATGAAGACGGTAGAATACTTGATTCCAACGAAGCGATAGTTGAGCAGTTGAAACAATGGAGTTTGGCAGATCGTAAAATTACACCGTTGAAAACGCTTCAAGGAATCATCTGGGACGCCGGATACAAAACTGGTGAAATCAAAGGTCACGTTTATAACGATGTAGCCCCGATGTTGCAAAATTGGAACGCCAAAAACATCAAGGCAGGTGTGTTCTCAAGTGGATCTGTTGCAGCCCAAAAATTGATTTTCGGATATTCAGAAGCTGGCGACCTAACTCCGCATTTCTCGCATTATTTCGATACAACAACTGGAGGAAAAAGAGAATGGAAAACTTACGAATTGATTGCTCAAACACTTCAATTGCCTAGCGAAAACATACTTTTCTTATCGGATATTGTAGCGGAATTGGAAGCAGCTAAACAAGCAGGTTTTCAGACAATTCAATTGGTGAGAGAAGGAAATACAGCGAATTGGGATAAGACCGCAAGTTCTTTCGAAGAGGTTAACCAATACATCGTTTGATCGCAAGCTGATGGCTGGAATCTACATTCACATTCCTTTTTGTAAACAAAAGTGTACGTATTGCGATTTCCATTTTAGTACGACCTTTCAATCCTATCGTCAGCGAATGATTGATGCAATGTGTCGTGAAATTGAAATGCAACGTACTTATTTGTCAGATTCAGTTATCGAAACAATCTATTTTGGTGGTGGAACACCAAGTTTATTGACCAATCAGGAATTGCACCAATTATTAGATAAAATCCATGCGACATTTACAGTCTCTTCAGCTCCAGAAATTACACTGGAAGCAAATCCTGATGATATTTCGGATCAACAGGTGAAAGATTGGAAAGCAATTGGGGTGAATCGACTCAGCATTGGACTTCAATCATTCAAAGCATCCGATTTGGCTTGGATGAATCGCGCACATACGGTTGAAGAATCTATGGTTTGTTTGGACATTGCTATTCAGAATGGAATTGAAAATATCACCGTAGATTTAATGTATGGCCTCCCCGATTTGTCAAACGAAAAATGGAAAAAACACATCGAACAGGTGATTCAAAAAGGAGTCAACCACATTTCAGCTTATTGTTTGACAGTCGAAGAAGGAACTGCTTTGGACAAATTTGTTGAAACAGGTAAAATCGTTCCAGCATCAGAAAACACACAAGCTGAGCAGTTTTTGATTTTATTGGAAACAGTTGAAAAAAACGGATTTCACCAATATGAAATTTCCAATTTCTGCAAAACAGGATTTGAATCCAAGCACAATTCGAACTACTGGAAAGGCGTGCATTATTTGGGAATCGGACCTTCGGCTCATTCGTTCAACGGTTTTTCTCGTTCATGGAACATACGCAACAATCAGCAATACATGAAATTAATTGAATCGAATGATAGCTGGTTCGATCAAGAAACATTGAGTCCAAACGATCAATTCAACGAACTCATTCTAACAGGTTTGAGAACCATTTACGGAGTAAACCTAGATCAACTGAATACCATCCTCCCCTTGCCTAACGAGTTTAAAGCATTGATTCAAGAATTCATTCAACTGGAATTGATGGAACAAAACGAATCTATTATTCGCCTCACAAAGTCGGGAAAACTTCAAGCCGACAGAATTGCATCTGATTTGTTTGTCGTTTGATCACTTCTCCAACAAGCAGTTCGTATATCCCCTATCTTTTGCTTCTTTGAGTGTTACTTTTCGAATTTCGTGCGTACAACGTTGTAAACCCGAACAGTTTTTAGTTTGATGGTACTTCTTTGCATTTGGACTCACACAGATGTAAACATCCGTATTATTTGTACCGCTAATTGTGGAAAGTAATAATCCAGAAATGAGTAGTAGTGCTTTCATAATCAATTGTTAACACATCAAAAATAATTAAAACAATCAATTTTACAAATGTTTTGATCCAAACAATATATTTCGCCCAACAACGTTTGTAATCTTAAATCCTTAATTTCTATCAATTATGCGTACTCTCCTCTTTACCATGCTATTTTTGGTTGGCGCATCTACCGGAAATGCGAACGAAAAGCTGTACAACAAGTTGAATAAGTTGTACCTAACAAATCGTGATAAGTGTGCTGAAATGACAAAAAAAGTCTTGAAAAAAGACAAAACTGCGTCGATTCCGTATTACTTCAATTCAATAATCTATTATGATAAAAGCAAAGAATCTCAAACTTTGCGAGGAACGTATTTGCAACTCTATCGTTCCGTTACGAGTGCTGTAAAATTCGAGAAATACAGCAACGAAAAAGATCGAAAGTTGGTACAGTGGGACGAACACTTATTATCTTTAAAAAACAGAGCGGATAGATTAATTGCTGCACTCAATCGCAATGCAATGGGTGATTTAAGTCTCAAATTGGAAGAAGGATTAAGTGAAGTTGGTTCGTTCAGTGAACTGTACAAGACAGAAATTGACGACGACTTATTGGCTAAAACGCCTGATGAAACACCAAAATCGACCAAAACACCGACAAATTACGTAAGAAAACCGGGACATTTTTACGGATTACCAACAGGAACGGAAATCATCCAATCGAGTGATGAATCGGTTGAACGAAAATTATTGGAATTAATCAACATCGAGCGAGGAAACAGAAGAATTCCGGCATTGAAATGGAGCGAAACGCTCGCTAATGCTTCGAGGTATCACGCATACGACCAAGGTACGCAAGGCTATTTCAGTCACGCAACAAGCGATGATATCAACGGCGAAACGATTATTGTTGGAAGTACTTTTGATCGCATTAAAAAATTTCACCGTGGAAATGTTGCTGGAGAATGTATTGCCGCAGGAAATGCTTCTGCCGAACAAACCTTTGCACAATGGTTAAAAAGTAGCGCACATGCAAACATCATTCTCGACCACGATGCAACGATTGCTGGCATTGGATATATCCAAGTTCCGGGAAGTCCATACGAATATTACTGGGTTATTGTGACAGGAAATTAAAACCAACAAGCTAAAAACGAAATCCCCGATTAATGAAAATTAGTTGGGGATTTTTTGTTGATAAACGACAAGAAAACAGTTGTATTTTGACATTAATAATGATTTGAGAACAAAGAAGAAATCTTGTATCTTTTGAAAAGTCAATAAAATTGTGGCTTTAAAAAGGAGTGATGATGTATGGTGTAATTATTTTATTTTTTACTTTGGTTTATTCATTTTTTTTATCTTATTTTGTAACCAATGTCCAATGTTGTACAATTTGGTTATGAAAGAATATTTAACTATTTCAGAAACAGCGAAATTGCTTAATAAAAGTACTAAAACACTTCGTCGATGGGATGAAGAAGGGAAATTATCGGCTGTTCGTGAACCGATAAGCAACTATAGAGTTTATAGGAGAGAAGAAGTTGAAACTTTGTTTGCAGATTTTTTTAATAAAGATATTGAAGATGATATTTCAAATTTTGTAGAACCAGAAAATGAATATACTGTATTAGAATTATTTGCTGGTGCTGGAGGTTTAGCAGTCGGAATGGAAAAAGCTGGTTTAAAATGTGTGGCATTAAATGAAATCGATAAACACGCTTGTGAAACCTTAAAAAAAAATCGACCAAATTGGAATGTATTAGAGGGAGACATTAAAAATTTCAACTTTTTAGAATATCATAATAAAGTTGATGTAGTTACGGGTGGATTCCCTTGTCAAGCTTTTAGTTATGCAGGGAAAAGATTAGGTTTTGAAGATGCAAGAGGCACTTTATTTTACGAATTTGCTCGTGTTGTAAAAGAAGTTAATCCATTGATTTGTATTGGTGAAAATGTCAAAGGCCTTTTAAGTCACGATAATGGAAATACACTTAAAGGAATGATTTCTATTTTAGATGAAATAGGTTATAATGTTGTTCCAGTTGAAGTTTTAAAAGCAATTTATTATAAAGTTCCGCAAAAAAGAGAACGTTTAATTTTAGTAGGAATACGAAAAGATATCGAAATAAAATATGAATATCCCAAACCTCATAAGAAAATTTACAATCTTAAAGACGCATTAAAAAAAGGAGAACTTTTTGACACTGATGTGCCAAAGTCACCAGGTGCAAAATATCCAGAAAACAAAAAAAATGTTTTGGATTTAGTGCCACCTAAAGGATATTGGAGAGATTTGCCAATTGAAATTCAAAAAGACTTTATGGGTGCAAGTTTTTATTTAGGTGGTGGAAAAACAGGAATGGCAAGACGAATTGGATGGGACGAACCTTGTTTGACTTTAACTTGTAGTCCAGCTCAAAAACAAACTGAAAGATGTCATCCTGATGAAACTCGTCCATTTACAGTACGAGAGTATGCAAGAATACAAACATTTCCAGACAATTGGGAGTTTGCTGGACCAATGGCGCAACAATATAAACAAATTGGAAATGCTGTTCCTGTTAATTTAGGTTGTGAGATTGGTTATTCTATTGTAAGTTTTTTGAACAAATACTACAGTTTATCAAAACCTAAATAATAACTATAATTTTCAAAAGTTATTTGGTTCAGAATAGTACGTTTAGTTTTTTCGGTTTCTGAAGTAATTTCATCTAAAGCAGAATTTTCTTTAACAGATTTATCCTTTTCAACTGATCTCAGATAATCATCAATAGCTTTTGGTAACGATTTGTATAACTGAAAAAGCGCATCATTTTGACCAGAAAGTAAAGCATAGAATTGATCACCAGAAATTTTAAAAACTCTTGAGTGACTATATTCTTTTCCGTTAATATCTCCTTTCCAATGTTCATTAAAACTTCCTTTTGCGAGTATCTGAACCCAATAACATTTTGCTTTTTTATAGTCATCTGCATATCGAGCTAATTTTTGAAATAGTGCTTCAGCAGAACTACTATTCATCGTGTTGTGTTTGTTTTTTATATCAGCAAAAAGTGTATTGTCAGTTGCCTTAATGTCAAATCCACTTAATTTTCCAACTTCAAAACCTTCTATTCCTCCTAAAATTTGTTCGTGAAATGTTCCTATTGAGTTATTTATAGATTTATCAATTTGACGAAGAATTTCAGATTGAATTAAATCATCTTCATTTATATCATTAAACTTTGAATCAAAAGTTAATTTAATTGTATCTACTTTATTGGTATAGAAGCTCTTTTTTGAAATATTGCTTTTGGCTTTCAAATATGATTTATGCAGATTTTCAATACATTTCAACAAATGTTCATCTGAGATAAAGTTCACATACTTATTTGCCATTTTGATTCAATAATTTAGTTTGTTTGCTAATATATTATTTTTTTCTTCGAAAGCTTACTTTTTTGTGGATGACAAATATTTTTTTGCAATAATTCGAAGATGATGTTAACGAAGCAGTACACTTTCAACCAAGCAGAAACTTTGATAGAAGCACAAAGCTTGATTTAACCACTGAACCGCCACTATTGAGTAAATGCTGTTATAGGGAGCTTTTCTTATCTAGATCAAGAGTATCATTAATTATCTTCCGAATCAATATGTTATTTGTTTCAAGTTTAATGAAAATTTTTGATCAAACTTTCAATTGGTTAAAAATCAATACATCATAGTTCCTTTTGTCGATTTTTTTTAAAATATGTTTATCTTTAAGAAGTAAATAAATGATGATTATGAAACCAACAGCAGCCCACAACGAGAAGATTGCCAATATGATTTTTGGTTCTGTTTATCCGCATTATGTCAAAAAAGTGGAAACAAAAGGAAGAACGGTAGCCGAATTACATACTGTCATTGAATGGCTAACTGGTTTCAACGAGCAACAACTGCAGGCATTAATCGACGAAAGAGTCACATTCAAAACCTTTTTCGAACGTGCTAAATTAAATCCAAACGCGCATTTGATTAAAGGAACAATTTGCGGTTACAAAATTGAGGAAATTGATAATGAATTGACCAAAAAAGCACGTTACTTGGATAAACTCATTGACGAACTTGCAAAAGGTAAAGCAATGGAGAAAATCTTGAGGGGATAGTTTGTCATATTCGCACAATAATAAGTAAAAAGCGTATAAAATTGAAGACACACCAACCTCATCACTTTATGAATCGTTATACTGAAAAATCAGTTCTTCATGAAAAAAATGATTCAACTCACAACGTTTACATTACTGCTTGTTGGATTTTACGCTTGCACCAAACCAACAAAAGCTTGTTTTAATATCTCAAGCGGAACAATCTTAAAAGATTCAGTTGTGGTTTTTGACGCTTCTTGCTCAAAGATGGCTTCCGTTTATTTGTGGGACTTCGGCGACGGTTCTCCTGATACAATTACGAGTGATCCTGTCATTGAACATCTTTTTTCTGATGTTGGAATTTACACCGTTCGTTTACATGCTATTCGAAAAGATGGAATTTCCTTTCTAAAATCAAAACCAGATGCTGAAAAACAAGTAATTGTTCAGTAAAAACTCGTACTGTTTCCGAATCATCAACT
>DATGOZ010000003.1:0-11015 GCA_035305395.1 Taishania sp.
AAAACCGTTGTTTGCTGTTTTTTACTCATTGCCTTTTGTTTTTATGGGGCAAATTTTACTTGCCCCAAAAATTGCCCCAAAATAATAAAAAATAATGCAAACTAAAACAAAATAGAATAAAATTGCTATACTTGTAAAATCAACGGTTTACGAGGGGTTTCAAACAAAATGAGTAAAAAACGAATAGCGTTAAAAAGTGTATTTTTATGACTGTTAATCAGAGGGTCGCTGGTTCAAGTCCAGCAGGGGGAGCAAAAAAAAAGAAAGCACTTACAGCAATGTAGGTGCTTTTTTCATTTTACCCGTTTGGAGGGCATTTTGACATTTATGTAACCTTTTACACAATTTTAGGTATACTTATTGTGTTATACTTAAAAATCAAAAACTAAAGTATGAAAGGAAAACTTCTTAGCTCTGTATTATTCCTGTTTGTGGTTTACTTCGTAAATGCTCAAGTTGATGACGCTTCATGTGTTACTCCTGATAAAAAAGTATTGAAAATTTTAGATAGAGCAAAAACTGCTCCTGACGCTAAAACTGCTGTTGATGCATTTCTAGAGGCAATTAAAATTGCTCCAGAAAGTGCAATGCCTTATTATGAATATGGGCTATATGCATTCAATAAAGCTTCGGAGTATTATAATGCACGACCAACTCCAAATATGAATGCAGGGGATAAAAGTTTAAAAAAAGCAGAAGAAATGTTTTTAGAAGCTTTAGATCTTTGTTCGGATTATCACGCAGATGCTTATTATTATTTGGGGGTAATTAATTACACGCAGCAAGAAATGGATGTTGCAAACGAATGGTTTGAGAAGTTCAAAAACTTTAAGACGAATGACCCTCGTAAATTAAGTGAAGATCATGCTAAAAAACTTGCGGATGTAAAGCAAGTTACGAGTGAGTTAAAGCAGAAAAATGATATTAAATCAGCCCCTGTTGCATATAATCCAGTGATTGTGCCAAATGTTAGTTCTCCTCAAGATGAGTATTTTCCAATGATTTCTCCTGACAACGAATTGATGTTCTATACAAGAAAGGTATATGATAAGATCTTAGGAGAAATGACGTCTCGTTGGTTGGAAAAATTTACTTTTTCTCAAAGAACTTCAATGACAATGCCTTTTGATAAAGGAACATTTTTAGGATTGCCTTTCAATGACGGAACTTTTGATAATTATGGTGCAAGTACTTTATCTGTAGATAATAAGGAAATGATTGTCTGTGCTTGTAAGACAGAATTAGTTTATGAACAGCAGTATAAAAATTGTGATTTGTATAGCACGACATATGAGCGTATTGGGCACAATCAATTTAAATGGTCTGAATTAAAAAATATGGGTCCAGCAATCAATACAAAAGATGGGTGGGAAGGTCAACCTTCACTTTCTGCGGATGGAAATACCTTGTACTTTACAACAACACGTAGAGGATCCCAAGATAATGATATTTATTATTCAACCAGAGGAGCAGATGGAGTGTGGGCACAGGCAAAGCCATTGAAAGAAATTAATACACCAGGAAAGGATAAAAGTCCGTTTTTACATCAAGATAGTGAAACACTTTATTTCGTTTCTGACGGTAGAGAAGGTGGCGTTGGAGGTCTTGATATCTATTACACTAGAAAAGATGCAAATGGAAATTGGGAAACTCCTAAAAACATTGGATACCCAATCAATACAGAAGCAGATGAGATCGGAGTTTTTGTATCTATCGATGGTAAGTTGGCTTATTTTTCTTCGAAAGTTGCAGGTGATTGGAATATTTATGCGTTTGAATTATATGAGGAAGCTCGACCTAAACCAGTAGCAATTGTCAAGGGAGAGTTGAAGGATGAAAATGGTGAACCAATTGAAGATGCAACAATCGAAATTGCTTATGCAGATTCTGATGAGGTGAGTACTGTGAAGGTGAATGGGAATGATGGGAAATATGCTGCCATTATCAAAGCTGATCAGAAGCAAGATGTGATGGTAACAGTGAAAAAAGAAGGTTACGCTTTTGATTCTAAGTTGATTGAAAAGGAAGTTCTTGCAGCTAAAGTTAAATCAAATGATGTCTCGTTGAAAGGAAATGATTTAGATGTAAAAGAATTGAAAGTTGGAGAGTCTTATACAATTAACGATATTTTGTATGCAACAAACTCAGCTGTGTTGACAGATAAATCTAAATTTATCTTAAAAAGTTTTGCTCGATTCTTGAAAGAAAATCCAACGATTAAGGTTTCTATACATGGACACACGGATGATGTTGGTGATGATGCACAAAATATGAAATTGTCGGATGATCGTGCGAAAGGTGTTCGTGATTATCTAGTTAGCTTAGGAATTGATACAAAAAGATTGAGTTATAAAGGATTTGGAGAAACGAAGCCGAAGGTAGAAAATAATTCAGACGCTAATAGAGCTAAGAATAGGAGGACAGATTTTGTGATTGAAAGTTTATGATATTTAAATTAATTTTGTTGAAAACATTGAGATGAAAAAACTATTTGGAATTTTGGTTGTTGGGCTTGTGGTGTTAAGTTCATGTAAGAAAGATTATACATGCGAATGTTCTACTAGACATTATGTTGACGGATATTATTCACATGAAACAGAAAATGAGTATACCGTAAAAAATTCAACAGAATGTGCTTCTTATGAGAAAAATACGTCTGTAGAAGTCACAACGTGTGTATTAGACGATAATGATTAATTTTTTATAAATTATATTTCAGGGCGTTCATTGGCGCCCTGTTTAGTTTTAACAAATAAAGAGCAATAGATAGATGCAATTTCCAATAAATAATACACCGAGATGGTTAGTCGCTTTCTTAGACTTATGTATTAGTATTATTTCATTGGGCTTTGCGTACCTCATGCGATTTGATTTGCGTGCTGATGAGGAATTGATTAGAACTGAATGGGAAATTCTATCTAAATCAATTTTCATTTATTTCACTATAAAAATAGTAATCTATCTTTTATTTAAAATTCATAAACGCGTTGTTCGACATGCTTCCATGCTCGATATACGTATACTTTTTTTAAGTAATTTTTTATCTTCAGTTTTATTTGCCATTGCGGGTTATATTCGTTATTCATTCATTGATGGATACTTTTTGTTTCCTACGACTGTCTTGATACTAGAGTTTATGTTCTCTTTTATATTCATGGTCGCAATGCGTTTCATGGTCAAGTTGATATACCTTGAGTCGATAAAAAACCAAATAAAGGAAAAGCGTGTTTTAATCTATGGAGCAGGTATTTCTGGTTTGATAACCAAAAGGACAATCGAAAAAGGTGACGCAAGTGAATACAAAATAGTTGGATTTATTGATGATAACAAGAAATTGAATGGGAATTTATTAGAAGGGATACGAATTAATCATACTTCCAAATTGCAAGACATTATTGCTCAGAATGAGGTTGATTTGGTAATCTTAGCAATTCAAGAACCTGATGAAGATAATAGAAGAAGGGTTTTTGAAATTTGTTTTGAAAATAATATTGAAATTCAAAAAGTTCCGACTACAAGTAGTTGGATTAATGGTGAGTTTTCTAAAAAGCAGATTAAATCTATTAAAATCGAAGATTTGTTGGGGCGATCTGCAATCAAATTGGATGAAGAAAAAATTAAGAATGAACTCTTTGATAAGGTCGTATTAGTTACTGGTGCAGCAGGCTCTATCGGAAGTGGGATGGTAACTCAAATAATGAGATATAGGCCTAACAAGTTGGTGCTTTTGGATAATGCTGAGTCTGCAATGTATGACTTTGTAAATGAATTAAAATACAAAAATCCAGAGGTTCAAATTGAAGTGGTTATCGGTGATGTGAGAAGTTATAGACGAATGAAACGTCTGTTTGAAGTGTATCGACCTGATTATATTCTTCATGCTGCTGCATACAAACATGTTCCATTGATGGAAGATAATCCTTCGGAAGCTGTATTGACAAACGTAAAAGGAACAAAAAACTTGGTTGATTTAGCGGTGGAATACAATGTTTCCAAATTTGTAATGATTTCAACAGATAAGGCAGTTAATCCTACAAATGTGATGGGAGCATCGAAACGAATTGCAGAAATCTACGCGCAAAATAAAAATCAATTAGGTAAAACAAAGTTTATTACCACTCGATTTGGAAATGTGCTTGGATCGAACGGCTCTGTGATTCCTTTGTTTAAGAAACAAATCGAGCAAGGAGGTCCTCTTACCGTGACAGATGAGCGGATTACTCGTTTCTTTATGACGATTCCAGAAGCATGTCAGTTGGTACTAGAAGCAAGTGCAATGGGACAGGGAGGTGAGGTTTTCGTGTTTGACATGGGTGAGTCTGTAAAAATCATCGATTTAGCTAAAAAGATGATTAAGTTAAGTGGGTTGCAGCTTGGAAAGGATATTGAAATTAAAATCACGGGACTTAGACCTGGAGAAAAGTTGTATGAGGAATTGTTAAGCGATGGAGAGAAAACACTTCCAACTCATCATCCAAAAATTTTGAAAGCAAAAGTGCAAGAAACAACTGAACGTGAAATCCAATTAATTGAAGAATTAGTTCTGTTGTTTGATGAACAAGAAAATACGAAGTTGGTCTCTAAGATGAAAGAAATTGTACCTGAATTCAAGAGCAACAATTCAATATATGAACAACTTGATTTAAAAAAATAATACCATAAAATGATTGCACCTGCCAAAATTCAAGTTCGATACGCAGATTTAGATACGTTCGGTCATGTTAACAATACAGTTTATTTAAGCTACTTCGAAAATGCACGTGTACACTATTTCAATCAATTATTGGGATTGAATTGGAATTGGAAAAAAGATGGTGTGTTAGTTGCAAAAAATGAGGTAGAATATTTTAAACCAATTTTGTTGACTGATGAACCAGAAATAGAGATTTTTTTAGAATCAATCGGAACGAAGAGTATTACTTTGGCTTATCAAGTAAAAGTTAAGGGAGAAACAACAACGATTGGAAAGTCAATTTTGGTATGTTTTAGCGCAATAGAAAATCGTTCTGTTGAAGTTTCTGATGCTTGGAAAGAAGCGTTACTCAAATTGAAACCAGTACCCGAAAATTGGTAGTAAAATAGATGAAACTAGTTGAACTTTCAGATTGCTCACTTTGCGTTGAGCCTATATTTATTGATGAAGTAGCCGATGAAGATACATTAGTTGTTTTTCTTCACGAAGCATTGGGTTCTATTGGACAATGGAAATCATTCCCAACGCTTGTTTGTCAAAAGTTGAAATTAAACGGATTGGTATATGAGCGTCAAGGTTACGGAAAATCTTCTGAGCTATCAAAAGATCGGGGAGTGGAGTATTTGCATGAATATGCTTGGAAAGAATTGCCCGAATTGATAGAGACTATTGTTGCTCCAAATAAAAAAATCTTGCTTGTTGGACATTCAGATGGCGGATCAATCGCCTTATTGTATGGAGCGAAATATCCTGAAAGAGTGAAAGGTATAGTCAGTATGGCTGCGCATGTGATTGTTGAAGATGTAACCTTACAAGGGATTCAACCAGCAATGGATGCTTTCGCTTTAGGGAAATTGGATGGTTTGTACAAATATCATGGAGAAAAGACTAAACGATTGTTTCATGCATGGTGCGATACGTGGAATATGGAGGCTTTTAAGTTGTGGAATATTTGTCAGGATATTCAATCAATAAAAGCACCAATTTTGGCGATTCAAGGTGTAAATGACCAATACGGGACAGCGTTACAAGTTGATTTAATACACGAATCAGCTCCTGATGCACCTTTCCAAAAATTAATGATACCAAAATGTGGACACCACCCGCACTTAGAAAGTCAACAAGAAGTTTTAGATTCCATTATTAATTGGTATAATGCTATTTTTTAGTGCTATTAACTAAAATAATTGTTCATTTATTTTGAATATACTACCGGGGTAATTATTTTTGAAGCATGAGTTTAGAAAATGAACTAAATATTCGGTTTAAGACATTGCAGCAAATGGCTGTTGTGAATATCCGTCATACGTCTAATCTGATTTCAAATTTTCAGAATAGCTTCATGGCGGAATTCGATATTTCGATGCCTCAATTTAATATTCTGAGAATTTTAAGAGGTGCTGGAGAACCATTGAATGTTCATACGGTTAAGGAACGCATGATTGAAAAATCACCCAATACGACTCGCTTGATGGATAAATTAATTGACAAGGGATTGATTGATCGAGTGCGTTGTGAGTCTGATCGTAGAGTTGTTTATGTAACGATTACAGAAGAAGGGTTAGATGTCTTAAAAAAGATCGACGAATCTCCAGGAATGATCACACTTTTTCCAACGAGTTTATCGGATGAAGAAGCTCAATTATTGTGTCAATTATTAGACAAGTTAAGAGAAGAATATAAATAAGAAAAGGAGTATTGAAAAATACTCCTTTTCTGTTTGTCCTAATAAGATTGTTGTTTATTTATTCTCTACAAATGCAGCTATAGCATTGCAGATTGTTTCTAATTGTTCTTGTTCCATTTCGGTATGGATAGGCAATGATATCACTCGTTCAGTTAACCAATCCGTTATTTTTAATTCTGTAGATTCACTACCAAATTCTGCAAACATTTTTTGACGATGAGCAGGAACTGGGTAATAAATCATTGACGGAATATCTTTACTAGCTAAATAAGCGTTCAAAGCATCTCGATCGATTCCTTCTAATGTTAAGGTATATTGATGAAATACGTGTGTAGATTTCGAGTTCCTTCCTGGTATTTTTATTCCTGGTATTTTAGAAAAGAAGTTGTCATAATATGCTGCAACTTCACCTCTCTTTTTGTTGTAATCATCCAAACGACGTAATTTAATTCTCAGTATCGCAGCTTGAATAGAGTCTAATCGTGAGTTGCATCCTACAACATCATGAAAGTATCTTTTGCTTTGACCGTGATTTGCAATCATTTTGATTTTTGCTGCCAACTCGTCGTTATTTGTGTACAATGCACCTCCATCTCCATAACACCCTAAATTTTTAGATGGAAAGAATGAAGTACATCCGATGTCTCCCATTGTTCCTGTTTTAGAAACAGAACCATCCGCATGGTTGTAATCACATCCAATGGCTTGAGCGTTATCTTCAACAACGTATAAGTTATGTTTTTTAGCGATTGCAAGAAGTGCATCCATTTCCGCAGCTTGTCCATATAAGTGTACTGGAACAATTGCTTTTGTTTTTGGAGTAATTGCAGCTTCGATTGCGTTAACATCAATACAGAAAGTATCTTTGTCAACTTCAACAAATACTGGTTTTAATCCAAGTAGGGCAATGACTTCTGTTGTTGCTATATAAGTGAAAGATGGAGTAATTACTTCATCTCCTGGTTTTAATCCAAGGGCCATCAAAGCAATTTGTAACGCATCAGTTCCATTGGCACATGGAATAACATGCTTCACATTCAAATAATTCTCAAGTTCCTCTTGAAAGAGATTTACTTCTGGTCCATTGATGAATTGAGCTTTTTCAATTACGTCTAAAATTGCTGTATCTACTTCAGATTTGATGTGTTGATATTGTGTCATCAAATCTACCATTTGTATTTTCTTCATGAATGTATTTTTTGCGCTGTAAAATTAATTCAATTTAAAAATTGCAAGTCATAATTAAATTGATTTTAACAAACAAACAGCGTACGCTTTGATAGCTCTTCTTTCACCAAAAGAATCAACCTTTTCGTGCGTTGTTGCTTTGATTGAAATCTGATCGATTGAACAATCTAAAATTTTAGAAATGATTGCTTGCATATCAGGGATATGTGGATTTAATTTCGGTTTTTCGGCAATGACTGTACAGTCTAAGTTGCCAATCACAAATTTCTTTTCCTTGATTAGTTCATACGTCCTTGCAAGAAGAATTTTGCTATCAATTCCTTTGTATTGTGGATCTGTATCCGAAAAATGAAAACCGATGTCTCTAAGGTTAAGAGCCCCCAACATTGCGTCGCAGATTGCATGAAGTAATACATCTGCATCTGAGTGACCTAATGCTCCTAGATCAGATTCAATTTCTTTTCCTCCAATAATTAATTTTCGATCAGTAACAAGTTGATGTACATCAACTCCAAATCCAATTCGAACGTCCATTGTTATTCTGGTTTTGCTTCTTCAGATTTTGAAGTTTTGTTTGTACTTCCTAGACCAAATCTCAATGTAAATCTCAATGTGTTTGCTAGAGGCGATCTTCTTCCACCAACTGCAGCAAGATAAGAAATATCAATTCCAAAACGATTGTATTTCAATCCAACACCAACGTTGAAATATTGTCTGTTCCCTTTGTTAGGAGCTTCATAGAAGTATCCGCCACGAATTGCTAATAGATTGTTGTACCAATATTCTAATCCAAATGCTACATTGATTTCAGATAGTTCTTCTTTGAATTTAGATCCTTTTTCAATTTGGTAACTTCCATCTGAATTTTGAACGTAGTTTCCTTGATTGTCTTTAATTGGGGTTCCTGGTGCATCATAGAATGATTGAACTAATCCTTTGATAACACCTACGTCATTTGAATGTCCTGAAATTAAAACAGTATTACCATCAGCATCTTTTGCATAAATAGCAGGTGTTGGAACTAACAAACGTTGGAACTCTAATGCCAATGTTAATGAATTATACTTGTCGAATTTCATTTTATATGCATTAGCTAATTTCAAGTTCATTGGTATGAAATCACGTGCCTGAGAAGTTGAATAACTTACTTTGTTACCAATGTTGTTGATTGTGAAAGCAAATGTGTAATCACCGTCCAAATTTTTGATTTTAGCACGGTCGTTAAAGTATGTGAAAGAAACGTCAGCGGCTCCTGCAATTGCTGCTTTTGTGTCAACACCTTCAACAACATATCCACCAGTAAGGTTTGAATGAGCAAATTTACCATTGATACCTACACTCAAACGATCACTCAATTTGAAAGCATATCCTGCGGTCAACTCAAATTCACTTGGTTTATCTGTACGAATAAATTGTGCGTTGTTATCTGTGTATGTGATTTCTCCTAAGCTGAAAAATCTTAATCCTGCTCCAACCGCATGTCTTCCAAATTTGTAATATCCAGAAACGTATGATAAATGCATGTCATTTGTTAAGTTTCTCAACCATGGCGTATACGAAACGGAAATTTCTGATTTTTCTTCAGCAAATATCAACATGGAAGTATTCCAATAAAGTGATGTTGATGATCCACTAAGAGCAGTTCCTGCATCGCCCATCCCTCCAGCTCTTGAATCAGGTGTGATTGACATAAATGGTAATGCTGTAGAAATTGTATTTAATCCTAATTTTCCATCAAGGTCATTCTGAGTTACACCACTCTGTGCCTGTGCACCAAACGATATAGTAGATAAGATTGCTAAAACTCCTAAATATGTTTTTTTCATTTTGTAATTTTCATTTCAAGACGTCAAATATACGCATTTGTATCACCTTTATTGTGTCTTGTTTATAATAAAACTAATTTTTCTAATTTTTCAGCGACTTCTCCGTCAGGAGTTCTGACTTTCAAACGATATACATAAATTCCACGAGCAAGCTCGTCTCCAAAGTCATCTTTACCATCCCATACAATTCCTTCTGAACGGTAACCTTGTGTGAAAATTTGCTGGTTAATTGTTTTCACTAATCTTCCAGAAACAGTGAAAATTTGAATTTGAGCCTCAAGTTGTGTACAACATTGATTATGCTCAAAGAAAAATTGTGTATTCGTTGTAAATGGATTAGGGTAATTTAAAACATGATCGAGTGTTAAACTACTTTTTTCTTGTACAATGAATTCAATTGTTTCTTGCGATGAGTTGTTATTGACATCCCAAACTTTAAGCGTTAGCGTGTGCCTACCTGGAGTTAATTTGCTCAATTGATATCTAATCTCTCCAGATTGATAAGAGTCTAAGTCATTTTTGAAATAATCATTCAAAACAATCGGATTACTTGTTTTCTCATCAATGATTGCAGTAATGTCGTGACCAATACCATTTCCAACAGTGTTGATTCCACTTTCGTCAATCACTTTTGCAATTAAATAAGGTGTTTCGTCTGTGATTCCACCACTGACAAAGTTTTCATTGTTTAAAAAGAGATTTATTTGTGGACCGATATCGTCGTTTAATCCATTGGGGTTAACTCCTCCAATAGTAATTCGTTGATCTTCACCAATACAGTCTGTTTGTGTGTTACTCTGAGCGTACAAACTAAATTTACCATTGCCATAGCTGTAATCTATGTCCTTTGGAACGATAAACTCAAACGTAAAATGGCCATTTGTTACAGTAGATTGCCCTCTATAAATCACATTCTTCTGTAATTCGTATGGGTTGACATTAGCATTTGTGAAACTTGGCCCTGGATTTTGACCCAATGTTTGTAGTTGCTTTGGTTTGTCATATAACGATGGTGTAGCTATGCCATTGTAATTGGTAAGTATATTTCCTTGCAAATCTTCAATATGTGCTTTGACTGTTACTCGAGTAAGCGCTTTGATTGTGTCAACTGTAGTAGCTGGGTTTTTTCCATTGATACTGTCGATAACGATTTTATACGTGGGTAGTGCAATTCTCAAAGCTGGATCACCAATTAATAAGAAAGCTGTCCTGTCAGTCCCTGCATTGGAGTTTAATGTAACTTTTGTGTGCATTGCAATCTCTCCAAATGTTCTAGGTCGATTGTCAGCGTTTCGTTTGAAAACGTTTTTGAAGAATGCATCGATAATTTTTGAGTTAATTGTGTAAGTAACGGTTCTGGTAGTTGTCATCATAGCAATAGCACCTCCATTTGGATTGATGGTCATCCATTCACCAGCAGAAACAAGTTCTGGGTTGTCGAATCGCGTAAATTCACATGTTGCAGAAACAAAAACAGGTAATCTGTCAATGTTTTTTAATTCTTGAATGATACTAGTGGTAATGATACGTGCTTCAGAAAGTTGTTCAACTCCTCCGTGTCCAACATAATTGATTAGCAAACTACCGCTATTAAATCCATGCATGAGAGCTTCATTGATCG
>DATGOZ010000004.1:0-4233 GCA_035305395.1 Taishania sp.
GTTGATCAGGGGGTTAAAGATTTGTTTTTATTCCGAGATTTATTGTTGGAGGAGTTACAAAAGGGTGCGCGAATCAAAGTTGGAATAAGGGGATTTGCGTCACCTTTAGCAAAAACGGAATACAACGTGAATTTGACAAAACGAAGAATTTCATCATTAATAAATCACTTGAAGGAATATCAGAATGGAGTTTTTATGCCATATATCAACGGAACAGCACCCAACGGGGGACAGGTTTTGTTTGAACAAATTCCGTTTGGTGAATACAATGCCAACCAGTTGATTAGTGATAATCCAAATGATACTAAAAACTCTGTTTATTCACGTGTTGCTGCTGCTGAAAGAAAAATAGAAATTCAAAGTGTAACATACTTGGATGCGCAAGATATATTCCCACTATCGGTTGTAGTTCCCGTATTTAATGCAGGTGTACTACCTTCAGGGACTTTGATTAAAGCTCAATTTGAAATTAAAAACGAGTCTGACAAAACACATTACCTCAAATTGAGTGAATTAAACAGTAAATATTTCAAAGTAATTATTCCAAATTCAGAAATTGGCCCTGGTCAATCACAGCGCGTAATGGTTGAGTTTACTTCTGATGGATTTGTTGGTCACACGGTAAAAACGGCTTATATCGCGGTAGAAGGATTTACAGAAGAATTAAAGTTAATGATATCAATGGAATTGCGATAATCTGCCAATTAAATCGTATTTTTAGAGTATAATTAAAAAGATATGGCTCAATTAAACTTTAAAGGCAATCCAATTCATACAAATGGAGAATTGCCATCAGTGGGAGCGACTGCTCCAGAATTTCAATTAGTTAAAAATGATTTGTCACGTATTTCTTTAGCTGATTTCAAAGGAAAACGTGTTGTTTTGAATATTTTCCCAAGTGTTGACACTGGAGTTTGTGCAACTTCTGTAAGAACATTTAATAAAATGGTAGGAGATTTAGATAATACAGTTGTGATTTGTATTTCTAAAGATTTACCATTTGCTTTTGGACGTTTTTGTGGTGCTGAGGGAATTACTAGTGTTGTTACGGCATCTGACTTTGATGGAGATACATTTGGTTCAAACTACCAAGTAAAAATGATCGATGGTCCTTTGAAAGGATTACTAGCAAGATCGATTGTTGTGATTGATGAAAATGGAAAAGTATTGCATACAGAATTGGTTGACGATATTGTTCATGAACCGAATTATGATGCAGCAGTGAATGTTTTGAAATAAAATAATCCCCTTCAATATTTTTGGAGGGGATTATTTTTTGATGTATTTTTTAATCTAAAATATCAGATGAATTTGAAATGGCTGCTTTATCACTAAATCCATTGCCATTCATTGATTTCAAATCATTTAAATATTTATTGAATTTTACCCAAAGTAAGATCCACAAAACTAAACCAGCAATACTTGTAAGGAAATTTAAAAATGGAATAAACATCGTTAGCGTAAGTGCTTGCAATGTAATTGCCAATCCTTTTCCAAAGTCCCCGTCTTCTGGAAGACCTAATGTTTTGTACTCATTCTTGATTGAATCACAGATTTTAGGATAAACAATGAAACCGTATACGATGTTTACAAGTGGTACGTAGTTAAGTAAGATGTTACTTACACCTGTCAACCTATTTGATGGTCTAACATGAACCATCACTTCTATAATGGTTTTGACATAGTAAACCAGCAACAAGAAAATTCCTACTACGAAAATCAAATAAAACAAAATAATTACAACTGAAATCATTCCGAGTTGTAAGAAAGCAAAGGGATCGTTAGAATACATAAGTTTTTTTAGCATTAGTAATTTACGCTAAAGTAATTATTTTGAATAAAATGATCGAATGAGATTGATTATTTTTGTGCAAACTTATACATAACTGCTGCAACAATTGCAAATATAAAGTTTGGTACCCACGATGCAATTAGTGCAGGAAATCCAACGTTTTCAGCTGCTACAGCCATGATCTTCATTGCAAAAATATAGATTAAGGCAATTGACAAACCAATAGCAATATTGGCTCCAATTCCTCCTCTTTTTTTCTGACTAGATACCGCAATGCCTATGATTGTTAGAACATAAGTCGCAAATGGATTTGCAGTACGTTGATGCAATTCTAATTCATAAAATGGGATGTTTCCTGATCCCTTAGCTTTCTCACGTTCAATAAACTTGATCAAATCAGGTGTTTTCATAGCTGATGAAATATTGTCGCGAGCAGCCATTTCACTTATTTTATATTTCAAAATGGTATCTTTTTTTGCACCTTCTTCGATAATATCTTTTGGATACCCGACCTTTCGTTGATAATAATCTCTCAAAATCCATTTGTTGGTTCCATCGATATTTTCAGCATTTCTTGCAATGAGTAAGAATTCGAGATGATTATCTTTGTTAAATTTCTGAATAACAAATTGTTGAACAATGTTTTCATCTGATGAGTAGTTTCCGAACTGTACTGTTTCATTTCCAGGGAAATCTGCGTAATAGTTCGAAACGCTC
This sequence comes from Taishania sp., assembly GCA_035305395.1. Classification (GTDB taxonomy): domain Bacteria; phylum Bacteroidota; class Bacteroidia; order Flavobacteriales_D; family Crocinitomicaceae; genus Taishania. The sequence goes on from DATGOZ010000004.1 coordinate 2,510, forward strand.
AATGCATTTCGATAGTATTTATCTTCAAAATCTAGTCGACCTTTATTCGATTGTGGAAGAATAATGTGGTTGATGAAAAGACTCAAAACGACCAAAAATGTAGCTCCAATCATGTACGGTCTAATGAATCTCGAAAAGGGGCGACCACTATTCAGTATCGGAACAATTTCTGTGTCCTGTGCCATTTTTGCTGTGAACCAAATTACGGAGATAAACACAATCATGAAAGAAAATGAGTTTCCGTAAAATAAGATGAAGTTGAAGTAATAGGTGAATATGATTTCAGAAACAGGAGCTTTGTTTTGTAAAAACTCTCCTAGTCGATCAGATAAATCAAATACCATTGCCAAGAGCATAATCACTCCCAACATAAAAAAGAATGTTGAGAGGAACTTTCGAATGATATATTTATCTAGAATCTTTAACATGAATTATAATCTGCGCTCTAATTTAGGGATAATTTGATCCTTCCAAGTTGCAAATATTCCATTCAAAATTTGTTTACGTGCCTCTTTTACTACTTGTAAATAGAAAGCTAAATTGTGAATAGACGCAATTTGTGCCCCAAGTAATTCGTTTGATTTTATTAAATGTCTTACATAAGCTTTGGTATAGAACTTATCAACGTATGAAGTTCCATTTTCGTCTAATGGAGAGAAATCTTTTTCCCATTTCTGATTTTTGATGTTGATTGTTCCTTCCCAAGTGAATAACAAACCATGTCTCGCATTACGAGTTGGCATAACACAGTCAAACATATCAACTCCCAACGCGATACATTCAATCAAGTTTTGTGGAGTACCAACCCCCATCAAATAGCGTGGTTTATCTTTCGGTAAAATTGAACAAACTAAATCAGTCATTCCATATAAATCTTCATCTGGTTCACCTACAGAAAGTCCTCCGATAGCATTACCAACTGCATTGTGAGAAGCGATTGTTTCTGCTGATTCTGTTCTTAAATCTTTGTAAGTACTTCCTTGAACAATTGGAAATAATGCCTGATTGTAACCGTATTTTGGATCAGTTTCATTGAATCGATTCATGCACCGTTGCAACCATCTGTGGGTCATGTGCATCGATTTTTTTGCATAACGATAATCACACGGATAAGGAGTACATTCGTCAAATGCCATGATGATATCAGCTCCAATAGTACGTTGAATGTCCATTACACCCTCTGGTGTAAAGAAATGATAACTTCCATTGATATGTGATTGAAACTTAACACCTTCTTCGGTAATTTTTCTGGATCCAGCAAGAGAATAGACCTGATAACCCCCACTGTCAGTTAAAATTGGTTTTTCCCAACCGTTGAATTTGTGTAATCCTCCAGCACTTTCAATAACATCCAAACCAGGCCTCAAAAACAAATGATAAGTGTTCCCTAATATGATTTGTGCTTGAATATCGTCATTCAATTCGTGTTGATGAACTCCCTTAACTGTACCCGCTGTTCCTACGGGCATAAAGATTGGAGTTTCAATTACTCCGTGATCGGTGTGTAACTTACCAGCTCTTGCTTTGGTCTTGTTATCAGAATGAATTAATTCAAAGTGCATAAAATTGTTGAAAAATAACGTGGACAAAGATAAGGCTAATTCAAATAGCTTGGCATCTTTGCAGTAAAGTTTACTAAATGAATATTATTCCAGATTTTGCATTGAGTTTTTGGTCGCTGTTGTTCTACTTCTTCAGTGCAATGATATTCTTACAATTGCTTT
>DATGOZ010000005.1:0-19690 GCA_035305395.1 Taishania sp.
GAATTTGATTTAATACAGTTTGAATGTTATCGTCATTCACACAAACTAAGATTAAATCGACGTCATTGGGTATAAAATCAAAAGCATCGACCTCTAAAGAAGAAGCCAATGCTTTCAATGATTCAGAATTTCTACTTGAAATCCAACTTAATTTGATTCCATTTAAGTTTTTAAGTCCTTTAGCTAAATGCCAACTTACATTTCCCGATCCGATTATTCCTATTTTCATCGGTTAACATCTTAAAAACTTGAAATAAAAATTTATTTACCGTGACACTGCTTGTACTTTTTACCGCTTCCACAAGGACAAGGCTCATTTCTACCAATTTTGTCTTCAGCAACAACAGGAACTTGCTTCACTGGTTGTTGAACTGAATTTTGAATTGCTTCTTGATAACCTTGTCTGCTACTATCAACTTTATTTTCGATAGCAGAAGAACTTGTTTCTGTTGCTTTAGCATAGTGGTTTTCAGCTTGAATCTCTTTTGTTGAGCTTTCAATTTTCTCTTCAACAGCGATATCCATTTTCAATAATAACTCAACAGCTTCTTTATTCAAGCGAGTTAACATGGACTTGAATAATTCAAATGATTCAAGTTTGTAAACCAATAATGGATCTTTTTGTTCATACTGTGCATTGTTTACAGCAGATCTCAAGTCGTCCATTTCTCGTAAATGCTCTTTCCATTCATTGTCGATAATATTCAACACGATAGATTTTTCTAATTGTTTAGGAATATTGCGACCTTCTTGGTTGTATGCTTCTTCCAATACAACGCCAATTTGAATCGATCTCATTCCATCTGTTAACGGAATAGCCATCGTTTTGAAGCGATTTGATTCATTTTCTTGAACATACTTAATTTGTGGCCAACACAAGTTAATGATACGTTCATTTTTGGTGTTGTAACGATTCAACATCGCCATGTAAACTTTTTCAGTCAAGGTTACTTGGTCTATTGTTTTGAATTCGTCTTCGTTTACTGGAGATTGGATACCTAAGTCTCTCAACAATTCATTTTCGAAAGCATCAAAATCAGCTTTGAAATGAGCATGAACGATATTTTCAGCTGTGTCGTAGAACATGTTGTCCACATCCACATCTAAACGCTCTCCGAACAATGCGTTCCTACGTTTTCTGTAAATCGCTTTACGTTGTGCGTTCATCACGTCGTCATATTCCAATAGACGCTTACGCATTCCAAAGTTATTTTCTTCAACTTTTTTCTGAGCTCTTTCGATTGACTTAGAAACCATAGAATGTGTAATGACTTCCCCTTCTTTCAATCCCATTCTATCCATCAATTTAGCAATTCGTTCAGAACCGAATTTACGCATCAAGTCATCTTCCAATGACACAAAGAACTGAGATGAACCTGGATCACCTTGACGTCCAGAACGACCTCTTAACTGTCTGTCAACACGTCTTGAATCGTGTCTTTCTGTTGCTATGATTGCCAAACCTCCAGCTTCTTTAACACCTTCACCTAATTTGATGTCGGTACCACGACCAGCCATGTTTGTTGCAATTGTTACTGCTCCTGCCTTACCTGCTTCAGCTACAATTTCTGCCTCTTTTTGGTGTTGCTTAGCATTCAATACATTGTGTTTGATGCCCTTCATTTGCAACATTCTGCTCAATAACTCAGAAATTTCAACAGTTGTTGTTCCAACCAATACTGGTCTCCCTTCAGCAACTAAACGTTCAGTCTCGTTGATAACTGCTGCAAATTTTTCGCGTTGAGTTTTGTATACTAAGTCGTTGTAATCCTTTCTTAAAATTGGTTTGTTTGTAGGAATTACAACTACGTCCAATTTGTAGATATCCCAAAATTCTTTTGCTTCAGTTTCTGCTGTACCCGTCATACCCGCTAGTTTGTGGTACATACGGAAATAGTTTTGAAGTGTAATTGTAGCGTAAGTTTGAGTAGCAGCTTCCACTGTTACGTTTTCTTTCGCTTCAATCGCTTGGTGCAATCCGTCAGAATAGCGTCTTCCTTCCATGATACGACCAGTCGATTCATCTACAATTTTGATTTTTCCATCGATCACGACGTATTCTACTTCTTTTTCGAATAACGTATAAGCTTTTAATAATTGGCTTACAGAGTGAATACGTTCAGATTTGACAGAATAATCTCTGATTAACTCAGCTTTTCTTGCTTGGAATTGTTCAGCTGGTAAATTTTCCTTTGTAAGATTAGCTATTTGCATTCCGATGTCTGGCATCACGAAGAAATCTCTGTCATCTTTCCCAGAAATTAAATCAATTCCCTTGTCAGTTAATTCGATTGTATTCAGTTTTTCATCAATCACGAAGAATAACTCCTTATCAATTTCTCGCATGCGTTTACCTTGTTCTTGCATGTAGAAATTTTCAGTTTTTTGTAAGTGAGCTTTGATTCCTGGTTCTGATAAAAATTTGATTAATGCTTTATTTTTGGGCAATCCGCGGTGTGCTCTCAATAAGGCGATTCCACCTTGTTCAAGCATTTCCTTACCATCTTTTTTATCTTCAAATCCATTTTGGATTACAGTCAACATTTTTTTAGCATCTGCTAAACATTGGTTAACATAGTTTCTTTGAGCGGCAACAATATTTTCTACACGAGGTTTTAATTCATAGAATTCATGTTGATCTCCTTTTGGTGTTGGTCCAGAAATAATCAACGGTGTTCTTGCATCGTCAATCAATACTGAATCGACCTCATCGACAATTGCGAAGTGATGTTTTTGTTGAACCAATTCATCTGGGTGACCAGACATATTATCTCTCAGGTAATCGAAACCGAATTCGTTGTTTGTTCCGAAAGTGATATCTGCTTTGTATGCTTTTCTACGTTCAGGAGAATTTGGACGATGTTTGTCGATACAGTCAACAACCAAACCATGGAATTGGTATAATGGTCCCATCCACTCAGAGTCACGTTTAGCCAAATAATCGTTAACGGTTACTACGTGAACTCCTTTTCCTGAAAGTGCATTTAAATAAACTGGAAGTGTTGCAACCAACGTTTTACCTTCCCCTGTTTGCATTTCGGCGATTTTACCAGTATGAAGTACAGCTCCACCCATCAACTGAACGTCGTAGTGAACCATGTTCCAAGTAATCTCCGCTCCAGCTGCAGTCCATTTGTTATGCCAAATAGCGTATTCACCATCAATCGTGATTCCATCCTTTTTTGTGGCTAATTCACGGTCAAAATCTTGTGCAAGAACTTTTAATTGACCGTTTTCAGACCATCTTCTAGCTGTTTCAACAACAACAGCAAATGCTTCAGGTAAAATTGACGTAAGCGTTTCTTCGATTTTTTCATCAATAACCTTCGTCATTGAGTCAATTTTATCGTATAAATCTTCACGTTCTGTAATTGAGAGATTTAAGTCTTCAGCTTTGATTTTTAACTGCGCAACTTCATCTTCGAGTGGTTGTGTATTTTGTTTCACTAAATTTTGAAACGCAACAGTTTTTGCTCTCAACTCATCATCAGAAATAGATTTGAATTGTTCTTGAAATGCTCGAGCTTTATCAATATATGGTTGGTATTCTTTTCGATCCTTTGTCGATTTATCTCCAATTAATTTTTTTAATAAGCCTGAAATCATTGTGCTTTATTTTATTTATGAAAGCCAAAAATAATATATTTTTTAGCTCCTCTTGTGAATACATTTGCTAATTTTCATCTAACAAGTCATAAATCATTCCATTTTTGATATTACGACAAGTTGTCAGTAGGGGAGTTGTTTTTCAGATAAAATGACATAAAAATCAAAGTCAGTGAGAAAAATCACTGACTTTGATTTTCCATTTATTTCGTAAATCTCCCAATGTAGTAATCAAGGGGTTGTATAGATAAGCATTTGGAAAACCTGATAGTTCTGAAAAGTGAACAACCTTCTTTTCATTATTTTCTTCAACTAAAACATGAAGTCGATCAAACAAATTAAGATTGAATTCTTTCTCAAGTTCTTTGATGAAATGTACAGAACTATCAATTGAACAACCAGAAGCTTGAGTTACAGATTCGTCGACAGCTAAAACCAAGAAATAATCTTCTAGTATTGTTGCTTGAGCGAATAACTGGACTTTATGCGCTGCCCATTGCATCGTAAACTCATCCAACTTAGCCTGAATTGCTGGACGTAGGTTTTGGGGTATTACCGATTGATTTTGGTAAATCCAAACTCTACTTGTATCTGGAAGTTCTTTAAAAATGTGACTATAATTCTGCTGCATTTGCGATTAATTCAGCTACGTCTAAAACTTTAATTGATTGTTCTTTTTCAAAATGTTTTACACCGTCAGTCATCATTGTGTTACAGAATGGACATCCTGTTGCGATGATTTCAGGAGAAACCTCAAGAGCATCTTCTGTTCTTAAAACGTTGATTTCTTTATTTCCTTTTTCGGCTTCTTTAAACATTTGAGCACCACCAGCACCACAACAAAGCCCTGTAGTTTTACAACGTTTCATTTCGACTAATTCAGCATCCAATTTTTCAATTAATTCACGTGGAGCCTCATAAACGTCGTTTGCACGTCCTAAGTAACAAGGGTCATGGAAGGTGATTTTTTTCCCTTTGTAAGCACCACCTTGAACAGTTAGCTTTCCTGTGTTAATCAGGTCTTGGATTAATTGTGTGTGGTGAATTACTTCGTATTTCCCTCCTAATTCAGGATATTCATTTTTTAATGTATTGAAGCAATGAGGACAACCAGTTACGATTCTCTTTACTTCGTATCCGTTTAATACTTGGATATTCATCATGGCTTGCATTTGGAATGTAAACTCGTTACCAGCTCTTTTTGCAGGATCCCCAGTACAACTTTCTTCAGCTCCTAATACGCCAAATTTAACATTACAGTGATTCAAAATTTTGACAATTGCTTTGGTGATTTTTTTTGCTCTATCGTCAAAACTTCCTGAACATCCAACCCAAAATAAGATGTCTGCAGTTTCACCATTTGCCATTAATTCTGCCATTGTTGGCACTTTCAAATTGCTCATATTTGAACGGTATATTATCTTAATTTCTTACTATTGTTCGTCTTTCCAGTTTAATCTATCGTTAGGAGAGAATTGCCATGGTGCTCCATTGTTTTCAATGTTTGTTAGCATACCAGTCAATTCAGTTGGCATTTTGGATTCCTCCATTACTAAGTATCTTCTCAATTCAACGATGATTGAAAGTGGATCAATATTCACTGGACATTCTTGTACACATGCGTTACATGAAGTACATGCCCAAACTTCTTCTTCAGTGATGTGATCGAATAACAAGCTCTTTCCATCGTCGTAATCTTTTCCGTGCTTACGGATGTTTTCACCAACGATTTCCAAACGATCGCGCGTGTCCATCATGATTTTACGAGGAGAAAGCAACTTACCTGTCAAATTCGCTGGACAAGATGAAGTACATCTACCACACTCTGTACATGTGTATGCGTCTAACAAGTTTTTCCAAGTCAAATCGGTTACATCTTTCGCTCCAAAACGTTGTGGTTCTGCAGTAGCATCAGCAGGTGCTGCAAACGGATCAGCAGTTGGATCCATCATTAATTTTACTTCATTTGTAACTGATTCCAAGTTTGTAAACTTCCCTTTCTTTTCCAAATTTGAGTAGAATGTGTTAGGGAAAGCTAGTAAAATATGGAAATGTTTAGAAAATGGTAAATAGTTCAAGAATACGAATACCATCAAAATGTGTCCCCACCATCCGATACGTTCAACGAGGTGTAAAGTGTGGTCTGACATTCCATCGAAAAACAATGGACCGATGTGTTTACTTACTGAGAAATTCAACGTTCCATCTCCTAAATCTGTTGCATGAGAAACTCCTCTGTTGTAAAGAACTTCGTCAGCTCCATTCATCATGAAGATGAAGCAGATTAGCATGAATTCGAAAATCAAAATTAAGTTCGCATCAGTTTTAGCCCATCCTGCCAATTCACGCATGTTGAAACGAGGAATTTTAATCACATTTCGACGGATTAAAAAAGTGATTGTTGCAACAAATGCTAGCACAGATAAGATTTCAATGAAGCTAATAATGAATGTGTAGAACGAACCTAAACTTGGTCTGAAGATGCGATGTGAACCAGCGATTCCATCAACAAAAATTTCGATTAGTTCAATTTGTGTAATAACAAAGGCTGCATAAATAAACAAGTGTAATAATGCAGGAATTGGTCGTTGAAACATTTTTTTTTGACCAAATGCTACTAAGAGCATGGTTTTCCACCGCTCATTTGTGTTGTCAGTTCGATCAATGTCTCTACCTAATAAAATGTTGTGTCTAATCTTTAAGACATTCATCATAAAGAAACTTACTCCAGCTATGAGTAAAACACCAAAAATTATTGCGCTTATCATTTATTTTGTATTTGTAGTATCTAATAGTTGTTTTAATTTTCGTTCTTCACTTGGACTTAAAGGTACTCCTTTTGTTTTGGCTCCAAAGACAGAGAAATGAATATACCTCTCAGGATGTTTTTCAATGTCCTCTACTAAGTTTTGAATACGTTGATTAGTTGTATTCAATTCGTTGAATAGTTGATCATCTTTCAATAATTTACCTAGTGTACCTTCACCATTATTAGCAGATTCTAATAGGGTGTTAAACTTATTTAAAGTTGTTTTTGCTTCGGCAATTGTTCCTTTAAAGTCAGCTGTAACTAATTCGTCAGAAAGTGTTTTGAAGTTTCCAAGAATTCCTTCAATCTTATCGTTGCTCTTTTGAATGTTTCCAGTAATAGACTCAACATTCGCAAGGATTTTAGATAATTTGTTTTTTTCTGACGCAACCAATCCATCTACTTGATCTGCTACATTGCCAAACTTGTGAATGGTTTGACGTAATTCAACCAAGGTCATTTTTAATTCAGAATTAGCAGTTGTATCCCAAAACGCTTGAAATGAAACGATGAATTTGTCGATGTTTGAAACAGCAGATTCAATACTTGAGATAAGTGGGTCTGCATATTGCTTTACTTCTGCAATCAAGCTACTAGAAAGATCTCCCTGAATGTAATCGTTTGGACTGTAATAACCCTTTACATCCTGAGTAGGGATAATGATCAATCCCTTGCTTAAAAAGTCGATACTTCCAGGGTGGATATTTGATCCTTTCGGAATTTTAAAATTTCGGTCTTGAATACTGAATTTCATCAAGACTTTTTTATTGTCCTCTTTTTTATCCGTCAAGCTAACGTCGAGAACTTTACCGACAATTACTCCGTTTACATAAACAGACGTTGCTGGAGTTACCCCTCCAGATTCTGATAGGTATACGTAGTAGATGTCATCTCCACCAAAAAAACTGTTGCCTTTGAGGAAGTTGACCCCAGTAATCAATAATCCGATGGCAAGAACGGAAATTATACCAGTTTTGAATTCTTTCGATATTTTCAAAGCAATTATTTTTCTGCTAATTTAATAGCTTTTTCTAAATTAATACGCTCTCCATTTAAAAACGCTATTACAAAAGCATGTTCAAAACCTTTATTTCTTAATTCATTTTTGTGGTTATTTGCTGATTTAAAGTCGTTTAAAAAATATCCAGAAGCATATTTGTAAAGTCCATCTTGTTGATATTCGTATATTGTTAATCCTTTAAATTCTGAACTAGAAGTAGGAATTCTTTTTTGCGAAGTCTGGATTTGGACACGAAAAACAACCTGGTTTTGATCATTTTTTGGTTCGTTATTTTGTTGCGTTGTTTTAGATTGATATTTTACTTCTGTTTTTGGAGAATCAGAAGTTTTTGTTGCATTTGTTTTGTCGTTTGATACTGTTTGATTACTTGGTTTGCTATTGTCAATTTTTACACCTTCTAATTCACTTTTGTATTTTTTGAAAGCTGCAAACATCGCTTCCGCCATTTTTTTTTGATTATCTTTGTTGGCCAAAAAGTTTTCCTCTTGGGGGTTTGTCAAGAATCCTGTTTCTATCAATACACTTGGCATTGTTGTTTTGTATAATACGAGAAATCCAGCTTGTTTCACTCCTCTGTCATGTCTTCCGAGTGCTTTGAATTCACCTTGCAATTTGCTAGCGAAGTTGATTGAGCGATCTAGGAAAATACTCAATTGCAATTGGCGTGCAATAATCGCATCTGGAGATAAATCAAAGTCTTTGTATTTCTCACCTCCATCAGCTTCTAGATAAATAGTTGCGTTTTCTCTTTCTGCAATTTTTTGTTGCGATTCTGTTCTGTGTAACCCCAAAACATACGTTTCGGCTCCATAAGCAGCCGGTCCAGCTGAATTGGCATGAATACAAATGAATAAATCAGCATTGTTTTTATTTGCAATGCGTGCTCGTTCATCTAATTCAACAAAAACATCTTTGTCGCGCGTATAAACGACTTTAATTTCTGGATAATTTTTTTTAATTAATTCACCTAATGCAAGTGCAATATTAAGACAAACTGTTTTTTCGTTTGAATGTGCTCCGCTACATCCCGGATCTTTCCCTCCGTGTCCAGCATCTATGACTACAGTTTTTATTGCAGCATTAAAAAGTTCATCCTTTTGTCCATACGAATAGGAGCTTGTCTGAACTCCAAAGAATAAAAATGCTATAAAAAGGGTATAGATTTTGTAGATCGAACTGTTTTTTTCCATCATAAAGAGGTTATTTTTTAGTTTTGCAACCGATAAGATTCGGAATTAAATACAAAGTTAACTTTTAAGCTTGCTCAAAAAACGTTCCATATTGTTACTTTTCTTCCATGCATTGTTAATAATGTGTGCGAATTTTGACTCATTTGGTCAAGACACAATCTATGTAAATGATGAAAGTTTAGGAGGGATTTCGAAGTATTATGCACGCGATTCTACTTATGCCGACTTAAAAAAGCAACAATTACACTTGTACGGTAAAGCTTATGTTGAAACAGAAGGAGTGAATCTTACAGCTGGTTATATCCTAGTTGATATGAATACAGAAGAAATCATAGCTACTCATGCGTTTGATGAAGAGGGGGGAATGATTGAAAAACCTGTCATGAATATGGGGGGAGATGAAGTTGAAGCCGTTACATTGAAATATAATCTACGAACAGAAAAAGCTTATATTGAAGGTGTTAAAATGGTGCAAGATGAAATGGTACTTTATATGGGTAGGGCAAAACGCCAAGCTAATGAAGAAATCCATTTTGTTGAAGGAAGATTTACTACATGTGATTTAGAAGAACCTCATTATCATTTTCAACTTTCTCGTGCAGTGATGGTTCCAGATAAGCGAATTGTTACTGGTCCGATGAATTTGTATATTGCTGGTGTTCCTACTCCGATTGGATTGCCTTTCAGTTACATCCCACAGCAGCAAGACAGAACACATGGAATTTTGTTTCCGGAAATTATCCCAACTTCCGCTTATGGGTTTGGTTTAAGCAATTTAGGTTATTATATTCCAATTAATGATTATGTGCAAACGTCTGTTTATGGAACATTGTATTCGAGAGGTTCGTGGGGATTTAGAAATGTGACTGAATATGCAAAAAAGTACACCTATTCAGGGAATTTTGACATTCGATACAATCACTTTAATAACGGTTTTCCATTTTATAGAAAAGTAAATAGTACTGAATTGAGATGGATTCATCGAAAAGACGAAAAATCAAATCCGAAGTGGAATTTTAATACAAATATCAATTTTAATTCGAGTAACAATTCGAAGAATAACTTAGATCCTCAAAATCCGAATTATTTTAATAATACGTTACAATCAGATATCAATTTAAACAGAAACTTTCCCGGGAAACCTTATCGTGCTTCAGCAAAAATTTCATTGAGTCAGAATTCAAGTACAAAAAATATTACGTTAACAAGTCCAATTGTGAATTTCTCGACGAGCCAGTTTTTTCCGTTGAAAAAGATAAGTCGAAAGGAAATTTTCCAACGTCTTGGTATCATTTACAATATTGAAGGTAAAAATGTTTCTACGTTCAAGGATACGTTGTTACGAGATAAAAACTTTGCAGAAATTGGGAATCAATATATGTATGGTATGCGTCAGCGTATCACATTACAAACCACAGGTGGATTATTTAAAAATACATTGAAACTTACTCCAAGTGTGAATTACGGAACAGATTTAAACTTCCAGCAAACACGTAAATCTTATGATGCAACAACTAATACGACGTTAACAGATACGATTCGACAAGTCGGTTTGGCTCATTCGTTAGCGTTGGATATTCGAGCAACAACTCAAGTTTATTCGTACTATCGTTTTGTTGGTAAAAATAAACCGATTTTAAGGCATATATTGACTCCATCAGCGTCATTCACCTACAAGCCGTTGATTACGAAAAATATAACTGATTCAATAGGAGTGAATCAAAATCCAGTTACATACTCACCATTTGAGAGAAGTGCATATACTTCATTCGCTTCTGGAGATCAAGCTTTGTTGAATTTTGGTGTAAACAATTCATTTGAATTTAAGCGTAAATCAGATAAGGATACCATCACCGGGTTTAAGAAAACACGTGTTATCGAGTCGTTTTCATTGAGAGGTTACTACGATTTTTTAAAGGATTCAATGCAGTTATCTAATATTGAAGCTTCTATCCGCATAAGTCCGTATCAGTTTGTTAGCCTGGTTGGAAGTTCTAGTTTTTCTTTTTATGGTTGGGACGAGACTACAGGGGCTTCAACTAAATATTTTGCAACTGCATACAATGGAAAGCTCGGTCGTGCGATGAACAATAATATTTCAACAACATTTACAATAACTTCAAAAGAAGGACGTAAGCAGATTGAAGAAAATCGAGAGTCAATTGGTAAAGGTTGGCAAGCAGATTATGATTATTTTTACTTGCATCCTGAACGAATTCTAGACTTTAGAATTCCTTGGAAGGTGAATATTTCTCACGTTTTTGCGATGACGAGAAACACGTTTAAGACAGCTTTGAATTCACAAGATTACATGATTACACATACCGTGAATGTTGATGCTGACTTGAATATTACAAAGCGTTGGAAGGTTGCAGCTGTTTTAAACTATGATTTGAAAACGAATAAAATGGTTAACGCCAACTTTATACTAAACCGAGATATGCACTGTTGGGCATTGAGTTTCAGATGGACGCCGATCGGAATGAACAAGAGTTTTATTTTGACTATTCGAAATACCTCTTCAATTTTCGGAAGTGCAAAAATGGATTTCAAAAAACCACCTGCTTTCTTGTAAAATTAAATAGTACATGGCATTAAACTATTTCAATCGTTAAATGTCATACAACAAATTATAACCTTAATTTATGAAATTATTTCATCATTTTATCGCCTGTTTATTTGCACTTTGTTTCATATTTGATGGCTATTCACAAGAAGTTGAGCTAAAAGGAATTGTTGTTGATCAGAAAACAAAAGATACATTGTCTGGAGCAAGAGTAATGTTACTTTCAATTCCCGATTCTACAATTGTTACAGGTGCTTCAACCGATGACGAAGGATATTATTCAATTCAAGTTGTTCCAGGGAAATATATTGTTAAAGTTACGTTGTTTAGTTACACAGATGAATTGAAGCAGGTTGATCTTCAATCACCACAAACTACATTAAACTTTTCTTTGAAGTCTGATGCGACATTGATTCAAGAAGTGAGTGTAGAAGCAAAAGCGGTGAGAGTAGAGCAAATTGGTGATACAACTCAATATAATGCAGATGCATTTAAGACGAATCCTGATGCTACAGTTGAAGATTTGGTTGGTAAAATGCCAGGAATCACAATAGAAAATGGTGTTGTTAAAGCTCAGGGTGAACAAATCAAAAAAGTATTTATTGATGGTGAAGAGTTTTTTGGTGATGATGTGTCGGCTGCGTTGAAGAATTTACCAGCTGAAATTGTTTCCAAAATTCAGATTTATGATAATGAAAGTGATCAAGCTCGATTTACAGGGATTTCTGATGGAAATGACGCTAAGGCATTGAATATCGTGACCAAACCTGGGAAAAATCAAGGACAATTTGGAAAAGTGTATGCCGGTTATGGCTACAAGGATTTGTATTTGGTAGGAGGGAATGTCAATTTCTTCAAAGGAACTAGAAAGGTTTCTTTAATTGGGATGTCCAATAATGTGAATCAGCAAAACTTCTCTTCTGAAGATATCTTAGGACTGACAGGAAGCGGCACAACTTCGTCAACGGGTGGAAGAGGAGGTAGAGGTAATATGGGTAGTGGAGAAAACTTCATGACTGGTCAACAAAATGGAGTTAGCACAACACATTCTATTGGAGTGAACTATTCAGATAAATGGGGTGAGAAAACAAAAGTTACAGGTAGCTATTTCTTTAATGCCTCTAGTAATAATAATACACAAAAGACTTTTCGCGAGTACGTGATTTCAAATCAATCAGGGCAATTGTATAATGAAGATTATTCTGCGGTTACAAGCAATTCAAATCACCGCTTGAATTTTAAATTTGACATTCAATTGGACTCATTGAACTCATTGGTGATTACACCTAAAGTTAGCTATCAAGGGAATGATAATAATAGAAAAACCTATGGTTTTACACAAGATCAAATGAATTTGCCAATAAACCAACTTGATAATGTAAACTATAGAGAAAATAATGGTATTAATGCGGGGACTTCTGTTTTATGGCGTCACAAGTTTATGAAACCTAAAAGAACCTTATCTGTTAACTTGAATGGTAATTTCACTACTAGGTTCGGTGAAAGTGGACAGGATTCACGATCGATTTTTTATGATCCATTGACTGCTGATTCAATTCGTCAGATTAATCAGTTTGCAGATAATCAAACAAACGGTTATACAACTTCAATCCGGTTTTCATACACAGAACCGTTGAGCCAATTTTGGTCGAGTGAATTTGCGTATGCGCCATCTTATAATTTAAGTGATGCAGATAAAAGAACGTATAATTATGATACAGTGACAGGAATGTATTCTATGATGGATACAACTTTGTCGAATGTATTTAAAAATCAAACAATCGGAAATCAAGCTGGTGCGACTTTTAGATTTGTAAAAAACAAAACGAATTTGCAGTTGGGAGCAAACTATGAGAATAATATTTTATTGAATAATCAAGAATTTCCGACTACGAGAAACGTACAATTGGTATTTCACAATATTTTGCCAAATGTGCGCTTCAAATATGATTTTTCAAAGTCTAAATCTGTAATGATTAATTATCGTGCAAATACAAGAACACCTTCAGTTGATCAACTTCAAAATGTTGTAGATAATTCAAATCCACTTTCTTTATCGAGTGGAAATGAATTCTTAAAGCAACAATACAATCATCGATTATTTGGTCGCTTTAACGTAACGAATATCACAAAAGGAAGTAACTTCTTTGTGTTCTTGTCTGGTGAGATGGCAAGCAATTACATTACAAATTCAACTTTTATCGCACCATCAGATACGATTATTGAAGGGGGAATCGAGTTGGCAAGGGGATCGCAATTTCGTAAACCAGTTAACTTAGATGGTAACTGGCGAACAAATGCAACAATTTCTTATGGTATTCCAATTACTCCTTTGAAGATAAACTTGAATTTCAATATTGGAGGAGGGTACGGAGAAACTCCAGGTTTGATCAATAATGTTGTCAATAAAGTGCAAACAACGAATGCTAATGCAGGTATTGTAATTGCTAGCAATATTAGTTCAAATATTGATTTCACGATTTCGTATATGGCAAATTATAATAATGCGGTTAATACACAGCAAAATAAGGCGAATAATGAGTATTTTGTCCACAATTTATCAGCACGTTTTAACTGGATTATAAAAGAAAGAATTGTATTCAATACAAATTATAGTTTAAATTCATATGCTGGTTTGGCAAGTTCTTTCAATCAAACAATCATGTTGTGGAATGCCGGAATTGGATACAAGTTGTTAAAAGATAAATCATTAGAATTGCGTATTTCTGCATTTGACATTTTGAATAATAACAATAGCATTGTCAGAAATGTTACAGAATCATATATTGAAGATGTAGAATCTCGTGTTATCAATAGATACTTTATGTTGACAGCAACATATAATTTGAGAAATTTTGGATCAAGTAATAGTAAAAAATAAACTACACATGTCAAAAATACTTGCATTTGCAGGAAGTAATAGTTCCACATCAATTAATCATGCGTGGTTGATGTATATCAAAGAACATCACTTGTCAGAAATAGATTTGATTAAGTTGAGTGATTTAGCTATTCCAATGTATTCGATAGACGTAGAAAAGGAATTTGGGATTCCGCCGGTAATCAAGGAGCTTTGTATTCAAATTGAAAATGCTGATGTGCTATTGATCTCTGCATCTGAACACAATGGTAGTTATACAAGTTATTTGAAATCTACAATTGATTGGATTAGTAGGTCCAATCGTGAGTTGTTGAAAGGAAAAACGATTTTGATCACTGGAACCTCGTCCGGTAGAGGTGGAGCGAGTGGAGCAATTGAGTTAACGCAGCGTTTATTAGAACGATTGGGGGCAGATGTTAAAGCTACACTATCACTTCCTTCGTGGGAATATGTTTTTGAAAACGGAAAGTTGATTGAAGAACATCAAACAGCATTGAAAAACTTCTTGACTAATTTAAACTAATCGAAATATGGCTTGTTATGAATTTAATGGTTTTAAGCCTGTAGTAAAACCTTCTTCATTTATTCATCCAAATGCAACTGTTACTGGCAATGTTATAATCGGTGAGCATGTTTATGTTGGGCCTGGAGCTGCAATCCGTGGAGATTGGGGGCAAATTATTATTGAAGATGGTTGTAATGTGCAAGAAAATTGTACGATTCATATGTTTCCTGGAGCGACAGTTTTATTGAAAAAAGGTGCGCATATCGGTCATGGTGCGATTGTACATGGAGGAACAATTGGAGAAAATTGTTTGATTGGAATGAATTCAGTTATCATGGATGATTGTATCATAGAGGAAGAATGTATTATTGGGGCGTTAGCTTTTGTTCCAGCAAATACGCATATTCCAAAAAGAAGTTTAGTAGTTGGAAATCCAGCGAAGGTTATTAAGCAAGTTAGTGATGATATGATTGCTTGGAAGACGAAAGGAACAGCGTTATACCAAGCTTTACCAGGTGAATGTCATGCTCATCTTCGTCCATGTGAACCTTTGACAGAAGTCGAGCCGAATAGGCCACAGCAAGAAAAAATGTATGAAACATGGAATAAAATCAAAGAATCTTGAACTAGTAATTAATTTAAAATCAAGTTGTATGAATCCAGATTATGGTTTTGTAAAATGATAGCTATTGTTTTCTGAGTGAATGTTAGCTTTGAATTGCTAAAACGCAAAGAGAATTTGCAAAATAAGTTCATAATTTTGGGTTAGGTAATTTTAATATGTAATGGAGAATGCCGAATTTGTTCGGCATTTTTTATTTCATGTTGATACGAGCATGATTAAAAAAAGACCACTTTCAATAAAGCGGTCTTTTTCCTTTGGTCAATTATTTTGTTGAATTAAAATTCTGCATTTCCTGGAGTTCTAGGGAAAGGGATTACATCACGGATGTTTGTCATTCCGGTTACGAACATCACCATGCGTTCAAATCCTAAACCATAACCAGCGTGAGGTACAGTTCCGAATTTTCTAGTGTCTAAATACCACCAAAGATCTTCTTCATGAATACCAAAATCAGCACATTTTTTCTTTAAGACATCTAATCTTTCTTCACGTTGTGATCCTCCAACCATTTCTCCAATTCCTGGGAAAAGAATGTCCATCGCAGCTACTGTTTCTTTTCCAGGCTCACAATTGTCATTTTGACGCATGTAGAACGCTTTAAATTTCGCTGGATAATCTGTAATAATAACTGGACGTTTGAATTCTTTTTCTACCAAATAACGTTCGTGTTCTGATTGTAAATCAGTTCCCCAATTCACATCATATTTGAATTTTTTCTTTTTGTAGTGATTAGAATTCATTAAAACTTCAATAGCTTCTGTATATGTGATTCGTTTAAACTCATTATTGATCACAAAGTTTAATCGTTCTAACAACGTCAATTCATTTCGTTCATTTGCTGGCTTTGTTTGTTGTTCAGCTTTTTCTCTTTCATTTAAGAAAGCCAAATCATCAGCACAATTTTCAACAACGTATTGACAGATGTATTTCAACATTTCTTCAGCTAAATCCATGTTGTCATTCAAATCATTGAAAGCAACTTCTGGTTCAATCATCCAAAATTCAGCTAAGTGACGAGAAGTGTTTGAATTTTCAGCTCTAAATGTTGGACCGAATGTATAAACTTGTCCTAAAGCCGTAGCTCCAAGTTCAGCTTCTAATTGTCCAGATACTGTTAAATTAACTGATTTTTCAAAGAAGTCTTCTTTGTAATTTACTGTTCCATCTTCATTTTTAGGGA
This sequence comes from Taishania sp., assembly GCA_035305395.1. Taxonomy (GTDB): domain Bacteria; phylum Bacteroidota; class Bacteroidia; order Flavobacteriales_D; family Crocinitomicaceae; genus Taishania. The sequence goes on from DATGOZ010000005.1 coordinate 16,384, forward strand.
TGTTATTCAAATCGAAGTTAGTAACATGGAACATTTCACCTGCTCCTTCTGCATCAGAACCAGTGATAATTGGCGAATGCAAATAGAAAAAACCTTTGTCGTTGAAAAACTTGTGGATTGAGTATGCAACAGCGTGACGTACTCTGAAAACCGCTCCAAACAAGTTTGTTCTGAATCTTAAGTGAGCTTGTTCTCTCAAGAATTCTAAACTATGTTTTTTAGGTTGCAATACTGTTTTTTGAACATCATCTGGATTGGCTTCTCCGATAATTTCAATTGCTGAAACTTGTAATTCAACTGATTGACCTGCTCCTTGCGATTCTGTTAAGATACCAGTTAATCCAACAGCTGCACCTGTTGTGATTTTCTTTAAAGTTGCTTCGTCAAATTTCTCAAAATCAACTACAGCCTGTAAACTGTGGATTGTCGATCCGTCATTTAGTTGAATAAAACGGTTACTTCTAAAAGCACGAACCCATCCTTTTACAATAATCTCTGTTCCAATCGGAGTATTCTTTAGTACATCAATGATTTTAGTTCTCTTCATTTCTTTATTCAATAATCAATTAAAATGATAAAAGGTTTTCAATAGCTTCAGCAATTCTACCTTTCGGCAAAAATTGTTGTTCCAAAGGTACGGCAAATGGCACAGGAGTGTCTAATGATGCAACACGTTTTACCGGAGCATCTAAGTATTGGAAACAATTTTCAGCAATCAATGCTGCAATTTCACCTCCAATTCCACCTGTCATACAGTCTTCGTGTAATACCAATACGCGCCCTGTTTTCTTAGCAGCTGCATAAATAGCTTCTGTATCTAATGGTAGAAGTGTTCTAAGGTCAACTACCTCAGCAGAGATAGTTGGATTTTGATCCAAGTATTCTTCTGCCCATTGTACACCTAAACCGTATGTGATGATTGTTAAATCATTACCAGATCTAACAGTTCTTGCTTTGCCAATTTCAGTTGTATAGTAATCTGTAGAAACATCAGCTTTCATACTCCTGTACAGATATTTGTGTTCGAAGAATAAAACTGGATTTGGATCTTCAATTGCCGCAGCTAAAAGTCCTTTTGCATCTTCAGGAGTTGAAGGATAAACCACTTTTAAACCAGGAGTATGGAAAAACCATGCTTCGTTTGATTGTGAGTGGAAGGGCCCTGCAGCTGTATTTGCTCCAGTAGGCATGCGCACAACAACATCCGCATTTTCTCCCCAACGCCAATGTAATTTAGCTAAATTATTGACAATTTGATTGAATCCACAAGTTACAAAGTCAGCGAATTGCATTTCAACAACCGCTTTCATTCCAGCGATTGACAGTCCTAATCCTGCTCCAACTATTGCGGATTCACAAATCGGTGTATTTCTTACACGATCTTTTCCAAATAAATCAACGAAACCTTCAGTTACTTTGAATACACCTCCATATTCGGCAACGTCTTGCCCCATGATAATCAATTCGGGATATTTTTCCATTGATTGTTTCAATCCGTCTTGAATAGCATCAATAAAACGCATTTCTTTTTTGGAAGCTGTCGGTTGAATTACAGTCTGCTTGAATGGAGCGTAAACATCTTGCAATTCTTTTTGAACTGAAGCTGTAATCAATGGTTCATTTTGTGCTATGTCAAAATTAGCTTGAATTTCCTCTTTAATAGAGTCATGGATTTCTTTTTCTAATGCATCTGTTAAGATTCCAAGTTCTTTCAGATACAATGTGTAGTTGTCTACTGGATCGTATTTTTTCCATTTGTCTTGTAATCCTTCTGGATAATATTTTGTTCCTGATGCTTCTTCATGACCGCGCATACGGAAGGTCATTAATTCTAAGATAACAGGTTTGTGATCTTGAATCATTTTCTCACGAATTGAACGCACTGTACGGATCACATCCAAAATGTTGTTACCATCTACTTGAATTCCTTCGATTCCATATCCAATTGCTTTATCAATAAACTGCTTACAGTTGAATTGCTCACGAGAAGGAGTGGAAAGTCCCCATTGATTGTTTTCAATACAAAAAATTACAGGTAAATCCCATACAGATGCTACATTTAAGGCTTCATGAAAATCACCTTCAGAAGCACCACCGTCACCTGTAAATACCATTGTTACTTTTTTCTCATTTCGAACTTTTGATGCTAATGCAATACCATCAGCAATACCAAGTTGCGGTCCAAGGTGAGAAATCATTCCTACCAACTTGTGTTCTTTTGTTCCAAAGTGAAAGGAACGATCACGTCCACTCGTAAAACCATTTTCTTTACCCTGAAATTGTGAGAATAATCGATTTAATGGAATATTTCTAGAAGTGAATACTCCAAGATTTCGGTGCATTGGAAGAATGTATTCATGCTCATCCATTGCATATGTACAACCTACAGAAACACCTTCTTGTCCCCATCCTGAGAACCACTTAGTAATTTTCCCTTGTCGTAGAAGAATCAACATTTTTTCTTCTATTAATCTAGGTAGAATCAGCTTTTTATAGATGCTTAATAATTCCTCGTTTTCAAATCCTGTTCTATCAAATTCGATGAATCTTTTTTCCAACAGTGTTTCCATTTTATCGAAATCTTGTGTATAATAAATGCAAAGCTAATTTTTATTCGAATATGATTTTTATAATACCGAACTAAATATTAATAATCGAATATTTTTTATTCATTTTCTTTTGTTCGATTTGGTTGATCTCCAGGTGTTAAAATTGCAACAAAAGATTGGTTGAGTGCATATTTTTTAAACAGATTAAGCAACTTATTGCTAATTTTGTCGTATTGTATATACCATTTAGCTTTTGGGCTAATGATAAAATTGTAAAAGAATTGTATATGAAATTATTAGCTATAACATTGTTTGCGTTGGTAACAAGTGTTGCGGTGGCTCAGGATTTTCCAACTTTGCCTGAGCAAGTGCAGAATCGAATTGAAGACAATAAGATTCTTGGGAGGGATTATTATGATGGTGTTTATGCTATTTTAAATGTAGAGCTAGATAAATTGACACCTCAAGATGTGGTTGCTTTGAGACAAAAGTTGCAAGCAAATGTTCGTATCAAGCATTTTACGCTTGATCAGGAGGGACGTCAACTTTATATTAAGGCTGAGGGCAGGTTTACAATTAAAGACGTAAAAGCTATGACAGTTGAAACTTCAGGTTCAATTGAAAACTTTACGATTAATTACACAACAGAATTATAGTTTTATGAAATTGAAGTTAGTAATAATAGGGTTATTTACCATTTTAGGTTTCAATAGCGTGTTTTCTCAAGGTGATGACCCTTGTAATGCTGCTGTGTTGAA
>DATGOZ010000006.1:0-2915 GCA_035305395.1 Taishania sp.
CAGCAGTACAAAACAATTTGTTGAAACAAATCATTGCAACAGCAGAAGTACATAAAATTCCATTTCAAAGAGCTGCGGCTTCAAGAAGTACTGGAACAGATACAGATGCATTTGCTTATTCACACGAAGGAGTTCCTTCGGCTTTGATTTCTTTACCATTGAGGTACATGCATACAACCGTAGAAACATGTCGCAAGGAAGATGTTGAAAATTGCATCAAATTGATGTTTGAATCGTTGAAAACTATTGAAAATGGTCAAGATTTTAGATACATCAAATAAGTGATTGAAAGGCAGGAGTGAATAGCTCCTGCCATTTTGTCTGAAAGAAATTAAGGGCATAACATTTGACAAATTGAATGTCTATGCGAATTAAAAATCAGACTTTTGGACATTCACTCGAAGCAATAATTTATCCCTTATTGTTGATTATTATTTTGTGGATTATCCAATGGGTAGATTACCTTTCACCCTATGATTTTTACAAATGGGGTTTGTTGCCTCGCACAACAGAAGGTTTAAAGGGAATTCTGTTTATGCCTTTGTTGCACTCTCAACGAGATATTCATCACATCTTAAATAACTCAGTAACACTTTATCTCTTCTTGGGAGCTTTGATCTATTATTACAGATCGATTGCACTAAAAGTATTTTGTTTCATTTGGATATTTTCAGGATTATTAGTTTGGATTTATGCAGAGAATCACGGTTCCTATCACATCGGAATGAGTGGAGTGATTTATGGATTACTTGGCTTCCTATTTACTTCTGGTGTTTTAAGAAAATACCTTCCACTTCAAGCTATTTCTTTGTTCATCATTTTTGTTTATGGAAATATGATTTGGGGTATTTTCCCAATACGAGCAAATATATCATGGGAAGGTCATTTCATGGGATTAGTTGTTGGAGTTATTTTGGCTTTTGTTTACAAAAAGGAAGCTGTTCAAGCACCAAAATATCAATACGAGATAGAGAAAGAATTGGGAATTGAACCACCAGATTTGGAAGGAATTTGGCGTGAGCAACAAGAATTGTTACGGTTACAAGAAGAGGAAAAACGCCGAAGAGAAGCTGGATATTATATCGTTTATCACTACGTTCCGAATGCTAATCAACAGCATCAACCAAAGGACGAAAACGAGCAGTCAGAGTAGCCATTCCTTGACTTGTTTCATTCCATTGATCACAATCAAACGATAGTTGGATGAGTTCGGAAGTTGATAAGACAATTTCTTCATCAAGGAAGTAGGAAGCTAAATCCGAAATTCCAAAGTTGTGACCAATCAATAGCATATCAGATTCTGTTTTCTGTTCCCAAATAAAATCCAATAATTCTTGACGATTTGCATGATACAATGAATGTAATGAAGTCTCATTTATGTATCGAACAAAGTGTTTAATTCCCATCCACGTTTGTTGTGTTCTTTTTGCTGCAGAGATAAAACAAACAAGTCCACTCGAATCTACCTTTTTTTGAAAATAAGTTCCTAGTTCTACGAGTTGTTTGACACCTTTTTCCATCAATTCGCGATCAAAATCCTTTCCTGTTGGTGAAAATTGGTTGGTTTTGGCGTGCCTCAATATATACAAATGTTTCATTTTTATCTCGTTTTCGTATTTTATCACTAGTTAGGAAGCAAATTAACAAAAAAACTTAATTCTTCTCGTATTAAGTTGGATTATCCTAAATGAATCCGTACCTTTGGTATGCTATACAGTTAGTTTAAGTTTAATCATTAAAACATTAAGATATGTCATTCGAATTACCAAAATTACCTTATGCATATGATGCATTAGAACCACATTTTGATGCTAGAACGATGGAAATTCACCATACAAAACATCATCAAGCTTACACAACTAATTTAAATGCTGCAATCGCAGGAACTGAGTTAGAAGGGAAATCTATCGAAGAGATTTTAAAAGCATGTAAAGACAAACCAGCTGTTCGTACCAACGGTGGAGGTTTTTATAACCACAATTTATTTTGGACTATCCTTTCTCCAAATGGTGGTGGACAACCGACAGGTGAATTAGCAGCTGCAATTGATGCTGCATTCGGATCTTTTGATGCGTTCAAAGAAGAATTCTCTAAAGCTGCTGCAACACGTTTCGGTTCTGGTTGGGCTTGGTTGTGTGTTGAAGGTGGTAAATTGGTTGTTTGTTCTACAGCAAATCAAGATAACCCATTGATGGGTGAGGGATGTTGCGGAACACCAATTTTAGGATTAGATGTTTGGGAACATGCATACTATTTACATTACCAAAACCGTCGTCCAGATTATATCAATGCATTCTTTAATGTAATCAACTGGGATGAGGTTGCAAAACGTTTTGCTGAAGCGAAATAAGAAATCAATAATACTCATAAAACCTGTTCCTCGGAGCAGGTTTTTTTTTGCACATACATCAGACATTTTTTCCGTTTTCTGCTTATGGCACAATCATTGAAATTAGTATGGGAACAGATAATATATATGAAGTAAGGTGTAAATGAAGTACCTTGCTGACAAATTGTCTATACAATTAATAAAATATGAAAGACTTTTTTGAAAAAGCCATAATACAATTATCAGATTCTGTCGAAAGTGACGCTGAATTTATACCGTTAATTACTGCAGAAGAGGAAGAAACAATGAATAATGCTTCGTATCCAGAAGTATTACCTATCTTACCTTTGCGTAATAATGTTCTATTTCCGGGTGTTGTAATTCCAATTACTGTCGGAAGAGATAAAAGTATAAAACTGATTCAAGAAGCAAACAAAGGTTCTAAAATCATTGGTGTTGTTTCACAAAAGAATCAAGAAGAGGAGTCTCCAGAATTTGACGACTTAAATAAAGTTGGAACGGTAGCGCAAATCATTCGCATGCTGAAAATGCCCGATGGTAGTTCAACCGTAATTATTCAAGGCAA
>DATGOZ010000007.1:0-2000 GCA_035305395.1 Taishania sp.
CTCCGTAGTTGCAACAAGTAATACAATTGGCTGCTCAATCATGCACACTACTTATTTCAAGGTTTTGGAGTTGACCATTCCCGAAGGATTCTCACCTAACAAGGATGGAATAAACGACTATTTTGAAATTCCAGAAATTTACGAATACAGTAATGTTGAACTTAAGGTTTGGAATCGTTGGGGTGATATTGTATTTGAAAGCGACAACTACAGAAATGAGTGGGATGGAACATGTAAGGGGCAATTCTGCATCGGAAGTGATGTTGTTCCAGAAGGAACATATTACTACACAATTTCAATTGGCGGTTATGAGTTCAAAGGGTTTATCACAATAAAATTATAGGATGATGTTGCGAATATTTTTTATCTCAATCATACTTTCAAGTACATCTGTATTTGGTCAGACAAACACCCGTTTTTCGCAAATCAATGTAGCAAAAGCTTTACTTAACCCTGGGGCATTAGGAGTTGACGCAAAGGTATCAACAGAATTAATCTATCGCAATCAGTGGACTGCTCAACCTGGAACACCAAGCACCTTTGGTTTCGTTGGAGGATATGAACTAAATGAAGACCATGCCATAGGACTTTCCTTTATCAACGATCAGGTTGGCATTGCTAAATCAAATTTCATCAATCTTGGTTATGCATATCGCGTACACTTCAATGATGAGCAATTTTTAGCATTGGGAGCTACTGTAGGGGTGCAAAACATCAACAACGATTATGCGAGTTTATTCTTAATTAGACAAAATGATCCTGCTTTTGCTCAAAGTTTTAATCAATGGCGATTTGTTGCTGGATTTGGAGCTTACTACGATGGTCCGAATATGTACTTAGGTTATTCAATTCCATCGTTGTTTAACAACATCCACACAGGGCCAAATAATGGATTTCGTATCAACATGTGGCATCACTATGTTACAACTGGATTCTACATTAAGAATAGAACAAGATCATATATTTTCAATCCATGTATTCAAGTGAAATTTGTTCCAAATGCACCAATTCAAGGAGATTTATTACTACGTAATATCTTCAATGGAAGAACAGCAATCTCTGTTGGATATCGAACTGAAAATGCCATTGTAGCTGGGTTCGACATATTGATTTCCAATGTAGCAAGAATTGGATATAGTTTCAATTACAACCTCGGAAGATTTAGTAGTTTCATGGCTACATCACACGAACTATATCTAGCTATGGGATTACCATACTATTACAATGACAACAAATTCAGTCAACGAAAATACATCGATAAAAAGCAAAACTTTTCACGCATCTATCGTAAAAGAGCAAAACGATTTAATTCGAGATAAAAAACTAAATTTTATTATATTAGCAAAAAATAACTATATGAAAAGAATCAAATTAGTTGCATTGGGAACGTTTTTGTTTCTATCAACTATGATCATAGCACAAAAGGATAATCACTCGAAGTTTGCAATTAAATTTTCTCCAACACAGCTTGTCACAGGTGAATTACACTTTGCTTATGAACAACGAGTAATGAAACAAGGAAGTATAGAACTTGGTATAGGACCAACGGTTTCTGAAATCGGTATAAATAGCTTCTTTTTTGAAAACAACCTAGGTTATGGAGGAGTTTTAGCCGAAAGTAGTCTTGGTTTTTTTACTTCATTGCAATTTAGATATTATCCTATTGAGGGGCTAGCAACTGCTCCTAGAGGTTTGTACATTGCACCTGAATTAAAATTTCGCCAATACAACACAATCTATCGAGACGAAATTACTAATCTAGGAGAGAGAAAAGGAGCAATCAACCAGATTTCATTCAAATTCTTTACCGGATATCAGTTTTGGATAGGCGGTCGCTTTGCTATTGATTTATTCACAGCCGTTGGAATCGGAACTTCAAATATTACACGTCATTCCGTTTTACAAACATACGACCCTAACACACAAATCTACACAGGAGCGTGGCATGAATCGAATCGTTCAGTTTTAAGATTCACAGGAGCGTTTGGTGTTAAATTTGG
>DATGOZ010000008.1:0-2975 GCA_035305395.1 Taishania sp.
GATTGCCAGGAATTGTTGCTGACCATGGTGAACAGAGCCACAATGGATCATTTGTTCCTACAGCTCCTTGTCCAGTAGAAAGTGTTGCTGGGTTTGGAAAATACTGCGAAAAAGCAAACAGTAAGTTAAATACGAAAAATGTTAGCGTAGTTATTGAATTAGTCCTTTTCATCGTAGTTGATAATCTAAAAAATAATAAAGGACGAATATAGTAAAAAGTTGCTTAATATTTTGACTGTCTGAATGTTCTAACCTTTTAGTTGATTATTAACTAGAGAAAAATAGATATTTATTGGTGATTTTTTAATATTTTTTCTCGAACGATATTTTCCTCAACATATCCTGTTTGCTCCCAGATTTGTTCATTTTTACTGTAAAGTCTTAAAACTGGAAGTCCAACAATATTCAATTGCTTGCATAATTCTTTATTGGCATCAACATCAATTCTTACAACCTCAACTACATCTTTTAAGTCACTAGCTATTGTATTGAGATAAGGTTCCATTTTTTTACATGGTAAACACCATTTTGCATAGAAATCAACTAATACCAATTTGTCAGATTGAATTAACTCAATGTATTTTTCAATAGTCAACTCATCTTTATTTGATGTAGTAGCATTTTTTATCTCTGGCATATTGTTTTTTCTCCAAGCCATCATTCCGCCATTCAATTCAATGATATTTGAATAACCATTGGAGATTAGCTTTTCTGCAGCCATGCTACTTCTTCCGCCTCCTAAACAATAGATGAAAATTGGTGCATTCTTGTCAATCAATTGCATTTTTTCATCAAAGTCAGTTCCATTCCAATCTACATTTGTAGCACCTTGGATATGACCATCTGCGAATTCTCCTGAAGTGCGGACATCAATTAGGAAGTATTCTTTTACTTCTCCCATCATAGTTGAAAACTCGACTGGATTAAGTACAGTTTTTTGTGCTGAAACGATATTCGTTATAGCTAAAATGAAAATTAAGAGAATGGAAATTTTACGCATTGTTTTTAATTTATAAAGTTATGAATCTTAATATTTCAAAGAAAGATATTGCAATACATTTTGCTGTTTGGAAATTGGTGCAATATAAGTTTGATGCGCTTTTGCAGGTTTTTTAGAAGGATCTACTGCGATGTCATTTACTGATAGAGCAGGAGTACTAAAACTTTTGAATGTTTGTTCCTGTTGCTTTTTGGATACTTTAGTGTCTATCATTTCAGAGACTTCTTCAACTTCAATTATAGCAGGTTGGATTGTAGAGTATGTCAAAACAGAATTGTCGTTTGTTGCTTGTTTTTTTGAAGCTACTTCTGGTGAGTGAGTTGTAATTGGAACGGTAGACTTACTTCGATTTTGAGTTACTTTAACCGCTGTCTTTTCGTGTGTTGATGTTACATTGGAAGTCACTTCATGCGTATGATCTTGGTGATTCAATTTGTTTGATTCGATTATATTTTCTTTTGGTTGAACGTTTGATTCTGAAGCCATCTGAACTTTATCAGTAACCTTATTTTCATTGAAAAAATACCAGCTTGCTAAAACAACCAATAAAATAGATGCAATTTGTGCCATTGGTTTCCAATAGTAAGACACGTATTTTCGATTGTTCGCATATTGATTTGCAAATGCTACATCAAGTTTGTCTTTTGTTGAGTTTCGCGTAGTCAACTTCGGACCATTTCCAGTCATTTTAGCTCCTGAAATGGTGTTTTTAATTGCATTGAATTCACTTTCAGATGAACAAAAGTCACTTATTTCCTTCAATTCATTGGAGTTCAATTGTCCAAATTCTTTTTGGTCGATTATGTCGAAAATGTCTTTATCCATGATTAGTCTTGTTTTTTAGGTTGAAAGCAGTTAAGCCATTCGAAAGCTGTTTTACTGCATAAAATATTCGTGATTTGATGGTACCTTCATTAACACCGAGAATGGATGAAATCTCTTTAATTGACAATCCTTCTAGATGTCGCATGATAAATACCTCTCGATGTTTTTCATCTAAATCATATAGTTGTTTGTTGAACGCTTCATTGAAAAATGAAAAATGAGTTTTGATTAGTGCATCCGTTTCTTTCCCTTCAACAGTCGTATATTCGTGTAATGGAAGATTACTTCCTGCACGGACTTGTTGTTTTTTGTATTCGTTTTTACACATGTTATTCGCTACTGAATAAATCCATGTTTTAAACGTTCTACTGGTGTCGAAAGAATTTGGATTTTGTATGATTTTTAGGAATAAGTCGTGCACAAAATCCTCTGCTTTTTCTCGATCTTTCCAGAGCATACGATGAAAGTAGTTTAACAATACATTTGCATAGCGAGCGTACAGCTCATCAAAAGCCAATTGATTTCCAGAAGCCAATTTTTTCATCAATTGTTCATCAGTATATTGCTCATATGACTTTTGAAACCAACTCATTCCATTAAATTTAATTGTTGGTACAAATTCGGTTCTGAGATATGTTGACCTATTTGGTTGATGAAAGACTTTATTTTTAGTAATTCTGTTCTATTATTGTTCAATTTATAATGAAAATGCAGATTTAATAAACACGGTATAAAATTCGCCGTCATCTTCTTATCTGCGTTGGATACGACATGGTTGAACCACTGCATGGAAGTTTCGTTTAGAAAAATTTCGTTTAGATTACCATTAGGAATAGAAGTGACACTATAACGTAAAGATAAACCAGTAACGTATAATTTGGTGTTAATCAATTCATAAAATTGAGGAGGAACGGTAAGCGCAATCGAAGTTGTTTTAGACCAATTATTACTCCAATTATGAAGCAATTCACTATTAATTAAGCCTTTGTTTTTTGTTACTAATTGCGAGATATTTAATTCTTCTTGAAAGTCCTTACTCAGCAAAAATAACAGTGGAACAACTGTGATATCAGGACGGTAGTTTTCTAGAAGCTGAACCATTAAAATAGGGTAGGTATCATCAAAACCACTTGTGATAAGCCATTCGCCT
>DATGOZ010000009.1:0-4858 GCA_035305395.1 Taishania sp.
CTTGATCAATCATTTTTTGGAAAAGTTTCACTTCTTCCAGTTCCAAGCCAGCATCATGTACGTTTGTTATTCCGTACATCAACAACTCATTTTGGATATCAATAATCTTTTCTTCCAATTGCTCCAAGGTATATTTTGGTAAAAATTCCTTCACACGATCCATCACGGCATCAGTGACTATACCTGTTGGTTTCCCATCTTTTAGCAGCAATTCACCTCCTTCAAACACGTGATCAGCAGAAATTTTAGCCAAACGCATCATCGCATCATTGATTAACGCCGTATGTCCATCATTTCGGAATAAACATACAGGAACATTCGGAAACAATTCGTTCAACCGTTCATTTGTTGGCAATTCACTTATTCTCCAAGCACCTTCATTCCAACCGTGACCAACAATGATTTTATCGTGATTACGTTGCTGATAAATCTCCACATCCATCAAAAGTTGGTTAAACGATTTACTTTGAGATAAATCCACTCCCATGCGTTGTTTTGCTCCCAAAACGAGGTGCACGTGTGCATCTGTAAATCCTGGGTAAATATCTTTCCCTCCTGCGTCTATAGATTTTTCAGTAGCATATTTGTTTAAAATTTGTCGCTCTGGTCCAAGCTCCACAATGATTCCATCTTTAATGGCCATTGCTTCATAAGTTGTCAATTTTTCATCCATTGAGTGAATCACTGCATTGTGGATGATTAAATCAACTTTTTGTCCTTTCATACATGACGACAAAACGACAACTAACAAAACCAAATGGAAAACCTGCTTGAACATAATTTTGAATTTTTTCTCAAAGTTAAAACCATTCATTGAATTCCATCCAACTTTCGATTTTATTCGCAATAAAGTCCGTTCAAAAGTTAATTTTGTCCATTTGCCTGTCTATTGTTGACAATTTCTAAATTAAAACTTAGCTATCTCAAAAGAATCTATTAACTTTGCGCCCCGTAGTTACATTTATTCCCATGTCGAATTCAACAAAATATGTTTTTGTAACAGGCGGTGTTACATCATCCCTTGGAAAAGGTATCATTTCTGCATCTTTAGCAAAATTATTGCAAGCTAGAGGTTATTCCACAACCATTCAAAAATTGGATCCTTATATCAATATCGATCCAGGAACATTGAACCCATACGAGCATGGTGAATGTTTCGTTACGGATGATGGTGCGGAAACAGATTTAGATTTAGGTCATTACGAACGTTTCTTAAATGTCCCTACATCTCAAGCAAATAACGTTACCACAGGTCGTATATATCAATCTGTGATTGACAAAGAACGTCGTGGCGATTACCTTGGAAAAACGGTTCAAATCATTCCTCACATTACGGATGAAATTAAAGAACGTATCCAAATATTAGGTAAAAAAGGAGAGTTTGATATTGTTATCACAGAGATTGGTGGTACAATTGGTGACATCGAATCGTTACCTTATGTTGAGGCTGTTCGTCAGTTGATGTGGGAAAAAGAAGATGATTGCATTGTTATTCACTTGACATTGGTTCCTTACTTAGCTGCTGCTGGTGAATTAAAAACCAAACCGACTCAACACTCTGTTAAACAGTTACTCGAATTGGGAGTTCAACCAGACGTATTGGTTTGTAGAACGGAACATGAGTTGAGCTTAGATTTACGTCGTAAGATCGCAAAATTCTGTAACGTAAGCATGAATGCTGTTATCGAATCTCGTGATGCTTCAACGATTTACGATGTTCCATTGATGATGCAAGAAGAAGAATTGGATAAGGTGGTTCTTGAAAAATTGAAATTGCCAACTAAGTCTTCTCCAAATTTAGAAAATTGGAAAAACTTCTTAACATATTTGAAAAACCCTACAAATCAAGTAACAATTGGTTTGGTTGGAAAATATGTTGAATTGAAAGATTCATACAAGTCAATTTCAGAAGCATTCATTCACGCTGGTGTTGCTAACCAATGTAAAGTGGACGTAAAATGGATTCACTCTGAAAAATTGACTGATGACAATATTCTTGAAGAATTAAGTGGATTGGATGGAATCCTTGTTGCTCCAGGTTTTGGTTCAAGAGGAATTTCAGGAAAAATTCAAGCAGTCAGATATGCAAGAGAAAATAACGTTCCTTTCTTCGGTATTTGCTTGGGAATGCAATGTGCTGTAATTGAATTTGCACGCAACGTACTTGGTTGGGCAGATGCGCATTCTACTGAAATTGCGGAAGATTGCAACTATCCTGTGATCAACATGATGGAAGAACAAAAAACGATTTCCAACATGGGAGGAACAATGCGTTTGGGGGCTTACAAATGTCAATTGAAACCTAATTCAAAAGCACACCAAGCATACAATTCAGATGTAATCAGCGAAAGACACCGTCACCGCTACGAATTCAATAATGCGTATTTAGAGCAATACGAACAAGCTGGTATGATCGCAACAGGGAAAAATCCTGAAACAGGATTGGTTGAGATTGTCGAAATTCCAAATCACGTGTGGTTTGTTGGAGCGCAGTATCACCCAGAATACAAGAGTACAGTAGCTTGTCCACACCCATTGTTTGTTGCTTTCGTTAAAGCTGCAATGGAAAACAAAAAATAATAAGTAAAAACGTAAATCAGATACATGGATAAAAATACCGTAATCGGATTAGTGTTAATTGGAACTATTTTTTCAGTTTTCACGATATTTAATCAACCCTCTGCTGAAGAGCTTGCTAAACAAGCTGAGGCTGTAAAAAAAGAGCAAGAACTTCTGAAAGAGAAAGAGAAAATTCAAGATGAACAAAAATCAACAAAACCAGTTGAGACTGTAGCAACAGAAAATGATTCAACAACAGTTGCATCAAAACCAACTGAAGCAAAAGATTCTTTGGTTTATTTGGAAAATAACAAAATCAAAGTTGCTTTTAACACAAAAGGAGGTATTGTAGCTGCTGTTTGGTTAAAAGAATATGAATCGTATAGCGATTATGCCAAAAATGATGGAAAAATCACTCCTTTGGCGTTATTCAAAAATGGAGATGCTTCGAATCAGTTGGTATTCGATATGAAAGGTAAAACTGTTAAAACAGGAAATTTGCCTTTCTACGTAAAAACGCAAACGGATAAATCGATTGTATTAGAAACTGAAATTGCCCCAGGAAAGACAATTCAAAATAGATATTCTTTCCCTAGCTATTCATACCAAATGAATTACACCATCAACATGAAAGGGTTAGGTGAAGACGTAAATCCTAAAAATGTTGGTTTCAAATGGGATGTAGCTTACAGAAAAACAGAACGACTTTTCTCTGAGCAACGTCGTGTATCAACGATTTGTTACAACTACAAAGACGAAGGATTTGACTATTTGAGCGAGGTAACAAACGACAACGAAGAGGCAGAAGATAAAATCGAGTGGGTTTCTTACAAACAAAGTTACTTCTCTTCTTTCATTCACCCTGACAAACCATTTGCAAAAGAAGGTTCAGAATTTGAGGTAACAACTTACCCAGAGGGACACGAAAAACAATGGACAAACATCAAGGATTTCTCTTCGATGTTGATGCTTGATATTGCAAGCACTGACAATGCTTCCTATTCGATGAATTGGTACTTCGGTCCGAATGACTATAGCTTGTTGCGCACTTACGACAAAAGCTACGATCAAATCTTGAATTACGGTTGGGGACTTTTCAGATGGATTAACGTGTATGCTGTTGAACCATTGTTTAACTTCCTAACTCAAAACTTAGCATTATCTGCTGGTTTAGCAATCTTTTTACTAACACTAATTATCAAATTTGTGTTGATGCCAATTCAATGGAAAATGTACGTTTCTTCTGCTAAGATGCGTATTTTGAAACCAGAGATTGACGCGTTGAACGAAAAGTATCCAAAACAAGAGGATGCTATGAAAAAACAAATGGAAATAATGACATTGTATCGAGAGTCTGGAGCAAATCCACTTTCTGGATGTATTCCTATGCTGATTCAGATGCCAATTTTGTTAGCAGTATTCCGTTTCTTCCCTTCAACATTTGATCTGCGTCAAAAATCATTCTTATGGGCAGAAGATTTATCTTCATTCGACTCAATTGCTGATTTACCGTTCAACATTTGGTTCTATGGTGATCACGTAAGTTTGTTTACATTATTAATGGCCGGAACAACACTCATCTACACATTCTTGAACAGTGGCAACATGCAAACACCACAGCAACCTGGAATGCCGAATATGAAGGTAATGATGTACATCTTCCCATTCATGATGATATTCTTCTTTAATAGCTATGCATCAGGTTTGAGTTACTATTACTTCATCTCAACATTGATTTCAATTTTGATGATGATTGCAATCAAGAAATTCTTTGTTGACGAAGAAAAGTTAAAAGCTAAAATGGCTGAAAAGAAAGCGGCAGCGAACACTACTGGAGGAAAGAAAAAATCTAAATTCCAAGAGCGTTTGGAAATGATGCAAAAAATGCAACAAGAACAAATGAAAAACAGAAAGAAATAAACCCTCTTTTGAATATAGAAAAGCCGTTTTACGAGATGTAAAACGGCTTTTTTCATAACTCCAATTACCCCACTACAAACGAGACTTACTGATTTTTTTATTTTTTATTCATTTTGCAACTGCGTAAAAATCACGGTGAAAGAAAAAAAAGTGTTCTTTTTTCAAAAAATTTCATCAAAAGCTATTGCAAATTGGTTAAAAGTACTTATATTTGCACTCCGATTTTTGACATACACACATTGTTAAAAGGAAAACAATGGCCCATTCGTCTAGTGGTTAGGACGTAAGATTTTCATTCTTAAAACAGGAGTTCGATTCTCCTATGGGCTGCTAAAGAACTTTTGGCCCGTTCGTCTATCGGTTAGGACTCAAGATTTTC
>DATGOZ010000010.1:0-8304 GCA_035305395.1 Taishania sp.
TTTTGAATTTGTTTGTCTGTAAATTGTTGACTTAGACTCAACATGATTTGTTCAGAAGAAGGGTTTTTAAGAATCCCTTTTAGTTTTTCATATCGGTTATGAAAATTGTATTTATTTCTCAATATCGGTAAAGCTTGAGAAGGTACAATATCCATAATTCCAGCAATTGATTTTTGCATGAAGGAAGGGATTTGTTCAATCTTTTTCCCATACCTCATCAAGTAATCATAGCGATTATAACCTGCAAAAACTTCATCTCCACCATCAGCACTTAGAGCGACAGTGACATCTTTACGAGCAATTTTACTAACTAAATGTGTTGGTATAGCACTACTATCAGCAAAAGGTTCATCATAATAGAATGGTAATTCAGGTATGAACGACAAAGCTTCTTTCTCTGTGCATTCATAGGTTGTATGATTGGTTCCTATATGTTTTGCAATGTCTGCAGCATAAGGAGCTTCATTTAATCCGATATCAGGAACACCGATGGTATATGTTCGTAACTGTTCCGTTCTATCTTTTTGAAGCAATGCTGTAACAGTTGTACTGTCGTATCCACCACTCATGAAAATTCCAACAGGCACATCAGCAATCATGCGGTAACTACATGCCGAAGTAATTAACTTTTCGGTTTCAGCTTTTGCTTCTTCGAATGAAATTGACAATTTCGGTTTGTTGTAGTAGTCATACACATTCCAATATTGTTCTATCTCAGTTGATTTAGTTGTCAGACTGAGTGTTAAATGATGCCCTGGTCTTAACTTGTATGTATGCTGAAAAATACTTATTTCACCAGGAATGTTTCCATATTGCATGAAAGCACCAACGGCACTTTTATTTATTTTTTTATCAAAGTTTGGGTGCGCGTGAAAAGCCTTCAGTTCGGAAGCAAAAAGAAACAAACCATTTGTAAAATAATAATACAACGGTTTAATTCCTGTTCGATCACGTGCTATAAAAACATCGTTTTTTTGCTTGTCGTAAATTGCAAAAGCAAACATTCCAATTAATCTGTGAACACATGATTTTCCCCATTTTAAATAGGCATTCAAAATCACTTCTGTATCAGATTCACTAGTGAAATTATGTCCACAAGCAATTAATTCTTGTCTGATTTCCTTGTAATTGTAAATTTCACCATTGAATGTAATCCAAAGATGGGCAACAGACATGGGTTGTTTTCCGTGTTCTGTTAAATCGATTATTGCAAGTCTTCGATGACCAAAACCGATTTGGGCATTTGCTTCTTCGAACAATTCATAACCAGCTCCATCTGGACCACGATGATAGAGTGTGTCTGTCATCTTTTTCAGGTCGTTTGAAGTGGTTTGTTTGTTGAAATCAATAAATCCTGCAATTCCGCACATGCAACAAAGATAATAATAGTCGTTTAGGGTAGGTTGTGGTTTTTAGATTTTTGTGTATCTAATTAATAAGTTGATTTCCAATTGTGATACTTCACATCTCGAATTAATTTGATACAATCATAGATTGCTCCTGCCCAATAGTTTTTTAATCCAAAGCCGCTAGGTTCACTTCTTAAGCGTTCATGAATTAATATTTCACGTGTTTGCATGTTGAGTAAAACAAAGTGGAAATATGCTTCTTTTTGGTTTTTGTTCAAAGTTTCAGCTATCATCACGACACCATAACCGGTTCTTTCAGGTAATTGGTATTCGCTAACGAATTTCGTGATATCTTCCTTTGTGTAATTTGGTGTATTAAGATCCTCCAGTGTCTCAATTGGACAATTTGCGTTAATCTTTTTGATCATTGCGATATCGTAGAATATATCACCTTTTCGCAACATACCTTTCAAATCATATTTATTAGATTCTTTTAGAATTAACATATTCCAATTGTTGAAATACTCATCGCGAATGTCAACAACAGATTCTTTACCAATACCAAGAAATTGGTTGAAGTCGCCAATTAATTTCACATGTGAATAATCGATTCCTAACCAAGTGACTTTGTGCTGAGATGGTACGAAGAACTCAGCTGCAGTTTGTGCATTTAATTGAAAAGTGAAAATAAGTGCTAATACTAAAATGATTTGCTTCATATTGTTAATAGTTTGATAATTTTCTATTTGGTACAATTTTATGAAAAATCGGTTGATTCATCAAGTTTAATTATCCAATTTTAACACCATTTTTTACAATACGCTCTGTTGATAAGAGGGTAACTTCTTTTCCGTCAACAGCTCCTAAGATGAGGCATTCACTTTGGATGTTTGCGATTTGTTTTGGAGGGAAGTTGACCACAGCTATTACTTGTCGCCCGATTAACTCTTCTGGACTGTATAGTACTGTTATTTGTGCCGACGTTTTACGGATTCCAATTTCTCCAAAATCTATTGTGAGCTTATAAGCAGGATTTCTTGCTTCTTTAAATACTTCAGCAGTCAAAATCGTTCCTACACGTATGTCGATTTTTTCAAAGTCCTGCCAAGTGATTGTAGCGTTTTTCATTAACCAATTAATTTAAGTCGTTTGAGAATATTGAGTATTGCTTCTTTTAGAATGAACAGTAAAATCACCCCAATGATTACTCCTGAAGCATTTGCAATTAAATCACGCCAATCAACCATTCGTCCAGGGACAAAACCTTGTAGATATTCCAACAATGCACTATAAACAAAAGCAGCTAAGGCTACGATGAATAACTTTCTTTTTTCTACAAGCAACCCTCCTAAAAATGTTAGAACACAATAGGCTAAGGCATGACCAATTTTATCGTTGACATACAATTCAATCTCAACATCAATTGGCTTTAAGCTTAAAAAAGCAATAGCGATGATGACAATTACTAAACAAGTTTTAATCAATTTCATAACGTAATTCTTTTCCTTTTCGATTAGCAGGTATTCCATCAATTAACCATTTTGGTGCTGGTTTATTGTGTAGATAATGATCAAAAAATTGTCGCATGCGAATGCTTAAATCTCTTCTGTTAGGAATTTTCATCAGGTTGTGATCATCTCCATTGTAATTGAGTAACCACGCTGGTTTTCCAAGTCTTCTCAATCCTGTGAAAATTTCAATTCCTTGATACCACGGAACAGCACCGTCGCCATCATTGTGCATAATGAGTAATGGTGTTTGCACCTTAGGTAAGTGGAAAATAGGTGAGTTCTCAATGTATAAATATGGAGCTTCCCATATTGTTTTTCCAATTCTACTTTGTGTTTTTTCGTATTGAAACTGTCTACTTAATCCAGAACCCCAACGAATTCCACCATAAGCAGAAAACATATTTCCAACAGGAGCTCCTGCCATAGCAGCTTTGTATCTCGTCGTCATTGTTATCAATTGTGCTGTTTGGTAACCACCCCAACTTTGTCCTTGCAATCCCATGCGTGTTGAATCGATATTCGGGTATTTCTTCAAAATAGCATCAGTACCACTCATGATACAGTCGTAAGCACTTCTTGCTGGGTACCCTGGTTCATATCGAATGTCTGGAATGAATACGATGTAGTCTCCAGACGCATATTCAGTCGGGAAAATAATTGAAGCTGTTGGACGAGGTGTGTAGTGATTGTGGAAATCGTGCGAGTACAGCTCATAATAGTAAACCAACAGTGGATATTTTTTGTTTGGATCAAAGTTTTCGGGCTTGTAAACCAAACCTTGTAAGTTTTTGCCTTTATAAGTTTTCCAATCAATTAGTTCAACTGTAGCCCAATTGTATGCTGTTTGTTGTGGATTGGTATTCGAAATTTGTTTGATTAAACTTGTTGAATCTTTCCAATAGCTCACGTCAGGATAATCTTTGACAGTTTGCTTGCGAATGATGAATGTTTCCGCATTTTTAGCTTTCTTAAGTGAGATAATTTTGGCATCCCAATACGCCTGTTTTTTCAATTCGTTGTTTACGAAAGTGTACAAATGGACTCCTTTCGTTTTTAGATCCAACCCAGTTAGATAGAAATTATCTAAAGAAGCAAATAGTGAGTCGTTTTGCCATTTTTTTATAGTGAACTCAATGTTGTTTGTACGCCCAATGTTTTGCGTCAGGTTGATAAGTTTTTGCTCTTTTAAATTAAACGCATAGAAATCGTTTTTTTCTGATAAATAAATATTCTCACCGTCTTTGTCCCAACCGTAATGACCAATTGGCGTGTATTCCATTGGCATACCATTGTTGTCTTCTGACCATGTTAAATTCTTCTCTACACAAGTAATACATGTTTCATTTTTTGTTGCCATATTCAGGATGTAGTATTGGCCATCCACATGGTTGAAATACGTGAATAAATTTCCAGTTGGATCCAATGAAAGAGCACGCGTGATACCTTTTTTGATGAGTTCTTTTTCACCCGTTTTTAGATTGATTTTGTAATAATCTTGTTTGCCTGAATAATCCCACATACTTTCAAGTCTGTAGGGTGATCGGTCTTTTCCAATTACAAAATCGGGATATTTATAAAAGTCGTTTTGTAGTGATAAGCTGTCGCTTTCTAATGGGATAACGTCGTTTGTTGCAAGATTATAAGCGTACCAAAATGCTTTTTTTCCTTCGTTTTTGAGTGAAGCAATTTGTTCTGTCTGTAACACTGGTTCATTATAAGTCCACAAGTCAAATTTTGGTTTTTCGCTTTCCAACAAAGTATCTTTTTGTTCTGGTTGAGGTCTGTCATAAACACCAAAATACAGCAGATCATTTTTTTCGGAGAAACGTGGTTCGAAATTTTTTACCACAGTCCAATTCTTAGGAATAGCGGCTGTCGCTGTATCAATAATTGACTTTAGATTTTTGTTATTAAAATCGTAAAGGTATAACTCAAAAACTTTGGTTTTCGTTGTGTCTTGTGAACCTAAAAACACCATTAAGTTTCTTGTTGTGTCAATCACAATACGTTCTATTCCTTTGAATGTTTTGTCGACTTTTGAGTACGCAAATGAATTAAGATCGATGTAATTCAATTCAGTTGTATCGTTCGTATTTGTTACATAAGCCATGTATTTCCCATTTGCAGCTATAGAGTATTCCATTACGTTTTTAAAAGCAATTGTTGTACCATCGGTAAGATTTCTAAGGCGAAGTATTTTTCCATTTGATTTCGATTTTTGGGAAGTTTCAACTGATTTTTCAGGTGTTTTTTTGTCGAACTCTTCTTCGCTGATGAAATCTTTTTTCTTTTTAGATGGTGTTACTAGTGTTGTTTTTTTCTCTTTTAGATCATTTCCATCTTCAAGTATGCTGACCCAGTAGTGTTTTTCACCAACCGAACTAGCTTTTAAATTGGGATATTTAATGAGTTTTTTTGTCACTAAGTTGTAAATTGCCAACGAATCCTTAGGCCATTTTTTCTTGTCCACTTTATCGAGTTCAACCTTTCTCAAGGTATCATATCCCGCTTCGATTGTATAAATCAAATACGTTTCGTCTTTTGAAAAAGAAGCATTTTTAGCTCGATTGACGGAATCTAAGGTATTTGTTTCTGTATTATACCAATACAAGTAGGTATCACCTTTTAGCGGTTGAATTTCATAAGTAATGTACTTCCCACTTGGTGAGATTTGTTCATTCTTGAGGGTTTTCCATTCGTCGTATGCAGTGTGATCAATGACCTTTTTTTGTCCGAATGATAAAAAACTTAGACAAGCGAGAATGCTGACAAGTGAGAAAATTTTCATGTGCTTGTTATTTAGAACGAATAAGTTTAATTGTTAAGATAATCCAAGATGATATCATCAATACACCTCCGATTGGTGTAATTGGACCAAGGAATGCTAATTTGATGTTTAAATAGTCTTGTAAGCTTAAAAGGTAAATTGAAAACGAGAATAAAAACATTCCGACCAAAAGTAAATTGTAAACAACTTTGATCGATGTTTGAAATTTATCTTCATTGAGCGCCAATATTAATAAACCAAATGCTGCGTAAAATTGATAGCGGACTCCTGCTTCGAAACTAGCGACTTGTTCAGGAGTTACAATTTTCTTTAATCCATGTGCACCAAAAGCGCCCAACATAATTGCCAACGTGATTAAAATTGCGGCAGTAATTACAAACTTTTTATTCATGATTTCTATTTTTTAACTGTAATGTAAAATCTAAAACTTCTGACCAACCTTTCCAAATTCCATA
Source organism: Taishania sp. (assembly GCA_035305395.1). Taxonomy (GTDB): domain Bacteria; phylum Bacteroidota; class Bacteroidia; order Flavobacteriales_D; family Crocinitomicaceae; genus Taishania. The sequence continues at coordinate 6,104 of DATGOZ010000010.1, forward strand.
ATCACCGATAGTCTCGTTGTGCCAAAGGAAATAAAAATCACCTCCAAGCTCACAAGCCTCGTCATATAGACATTGAATCTGATTTTTTGCTTCTTCAATATCCCATTTTCTGTACTCCAACAGCGTACCGTCCATGTATGCAAATGGATGAATATGCAACTTTGTTATGTGGTTGGAATTTAGGTCAAACCATTGAAAGCTTCTCAATGTACCTGCTCTAAATCCCACTTCATCAGCATAACCCATCGTATAGTCGTGTTCTATCCCAGCATCAACCAACGAACGATAGGTGATTGGCAAAGTCAATTTCAAGAAATGCTGACGTGCATGCTTGATTGGAGTATTTAAAATCGTTTTTAAACGACCAATTTCCTCTTCCAACAGATTTGCGATTGAATTGGATGCGTAACTTGGGTGAATACCAATTGTGCATTTTTGCGATAAGTTGCGAATAAGACGTTGGTGTCTAGGGTCAGCATGAGAGATATTACGATCATATTGCGCATAGTTACCCAATAGCCAAAACAATTTTACTGGATGATTTTGAGCAATCTGTTCAATTTTATCAAACGTATCGTACGGATCTTTCATTGCTCCATTTAGAACTGCCTTGCGTTCAGCAATTCGTTGTTTGTTATTTTTTGAAAAATCTTTTAGTGTTGCCAAAATTCTACGATATCCATGTTTCCATTGATAAGCAAAGGTGTTGTCAATATCAAATGTTGGGCAAATTGTAACTGGATGTGGTTGATATGGAAAATCAATTAGTCCCAATTTATGCAGTTTGTTGATAATTGCCCGAGTCAACCGATCACAAACAAGTTGATTTAAAATGCCAAATTGAAATTGATAACTACTATTTGGATGAAAACGATCGTGATGGTCGCGCGATAATTTGCTTGTATATTCTTCCATTCTCGAGAGGATGTAGAATATCGTTGCGAAGGGATCTATCGTTTGATCAATTTTGTAGCAAGGTTCATTACAAAATTGGGCAATCTCAATGTCGTAATCTCGAATTGATTCTTCAAATAACAAAGTAGATGGAGTCAATTGTTGAATACCATCAAAGATTCGTTCCGAATAGTTGAACTTGTGATAATTTTTACTTTCCTCGAAGAATTTAGCATCGTTGATGATACGGTATTCAACTTGCTGATTTTTGAATACGAAGTCAAATGTATAAATACATCTTTCAGTAATTTGATCTACGTAAATTAAAATCATAACGAGTTGTATCTGTATTTAAACACGAAGTTAACGACTGATGTTTCTAGTAAACTTCAGATGCTTTTACAGTGTAAAGTTAATTATTCGTTTTTATTGTTGTTTGCTTTCTAAAAAAGGATCGTGTAAAAAAATCTAAAAATTGTAAATTTAACGTAATTTTGTTGCATGAAATTTCATTTGATTAAGTGTTTGATTGTTACGGCTGTACTTTTCATGGTAAGTTTGTCATTCGTTCAAAAAACTTCTGATTCTAATCAGCAAGATGAACGACCAGGTCGCTATCAGGCAAAGTACCACATTATTGTTGTCATGGATGGACCAAGGTGGTCGGAAACTTGGGGCGATACAACTTACAAGTTGATTCCCAATCTAGCAAACACTTTAAGGCCACAAGGCACTTTTTTTTCCAATTTCAAAAATGATGGCGTAACATTGACAAACTCAGGTCATACAGCCATGACTACAGGAGTTTATCAACGTATTTCGAATGTTGGAAAGCAATTACCAAAGAATCCAAACATTTTTCAGTATTACCTCAAGCAATACAAAGTTGACAAGACCAAAACTTGGGTTTTGACAAGTAAAGGGAAATTGGAAATGTTGGCTAATACCAAGAAAAAAGATTGGTGGAATAAGTATCAACCTGCAACTTATTGTGGAACACAAGGGTTGGGTGTTGGATTTCCAAATGATAGAGATATGTATCCCACATTTAAGAAAACCATTCTTGAAAATAAGCCTCACTTGGCGATTGTGAATTTCTTGGATGCTGATGCTTGGGCTCATCAAGGAAGTTGGGAGAAATATGTGAATGGAATCAAGGAGATTGATGGGTTTATAGCTGATTTGTGGAATGCGATTCAAGCAGACCCTGAAATGGGGAACAAAACAGCGATGTACATCACAAATGACCATGGGCGTCATTTGGAAGGAGTAAAAAAAGGATTTGAAAGTCACGGTTGCAAATGTGA
>DATGOZ010000011.1:0-3178 GCA_035305395.1 Taishania sp.
CGAAATTTGCAATCAACTTACATGCATGAATACGATAGAAATCCCAATTACCCTACCCGCTGATTTCTCAGTCCACAACATCAACTTAACAATTTCAGGAATATGTTCTGACTGTAAAAATTCTATCGATTAATTACAAACACTTTGTTCGACCTCCATCAACAGGAACATTAATTCCATTGATATAAGAAGCTTCTGGAGATGCTAAGAAAACAATTGCATTTGCTACTTCAATTGGTTCAGCAATGCGTTTCATTGGAGATTCGGCTGCCATTTCATCAAAAATTTCAGCGGTAGATTCACCTGTTTTACTTGCTTTTGTTTCAGCAATTGATTGCAAACGACCTGTATTTGTGGCACCTGGTAATACATTGTTAACTGTGATTCCATATTGACCCAATTCATTTGCTAATGTTTTACTCCAATTAGCAACAGCACCTCGAATTGTATTAGAAACTCCCAAATTATTCAACGGCTGTTTCACACTTGTTGAAATAACATTGACAATACGTCCGTATCCACTTTCAATCATTCCCTTATACAATGTCTGAACCAAAATGTGATTACAAATCAAATGTTGATTGAAAGCTGTCAGAAATTCATCAACTTCAGCAGCAATAATCGGTCCACCTTTGGGCCCACCAGTATTGTTTACCAAAATATTTGCAACATTTCCTTGTGCTACCCAATTATTCAGAACTTCTTTTAATTGATTAGGTTGATTAAAGTCAGCTACAATATAACTATGTTTCTGGCTGTCTGAATGTAGTTCTTTCACTCTCGATTTAAGTGATTCTTCATTTCTGGCGACTAGAACAACATTTGCACCTTTTTGAGCCAACAATTTTGCTGTTTCCCATCCTATACCTTGTGTACTTCCACAAACAATAGCAGTTTTATTTCTTAATGACATCCGTTCTAACATTTTATGGGATAAAGTTAAAAAAGATAATCTTTTAATTGTTGTCAGCTACTGAATATTCACTCTATTTACAATGATTTAGGACAAAACACACCATCAAATAGAAGAATCCAAAAAATATTTATTCAGATTTTCAATACCTTATAAAAAGTCAAAAAAATATTTTTCCATTTTTCAAAAAATTATTTTGAGTTATAAAATTCTTATATATATTTGCACTCCAAAATTGATTTATCAATTGGTCGTTCTTTAGAAATTGTTTACCAACAAAAAATATTAGGCCGATGTAGCTCAGTTGGCTAGAGCAGCTGATTTGTAATCAGCAGGTCGTGGGTTCGAATCCCTCCATCGGCTCAAAAAATTAAGCGGGAGTAGCTCAGTTGGTAGAGCGTCAGCCTTCCAAGCTGAGGGTCGCGAGTTCGAATCTCGTCTCCCGCTCTGAAAAGCATCCAATCGGATGCTTTTTTTGTTTCTATCTGTTCAATATCATTCTAAAAGTTGACTCACGTCATTTTTCTTTCGATTCTATCAACCTAATTTTGTTTCATGAATCGAGAGTTGATAGCAAAATATAATGTACAAGGACCGCGATACACTTCGTATCCGACTGTGCCTTTTTGGGATGAAGTATCTTTCACAACAGAAGCGTGGAAAGAAACCGTCATTCGATCTTTCAAAGAATCTAATCAAGCAGAAGGAATTAGCATTTATATTCACCTGCCATTTTGTGAACAAATGTGTACATTCTGTGCTTGCCACAAACGCATTACCAAACAACATTCATTTGAAAAACCATACATTGATGCAGTTCTAAAAGAATGGCAACTGTACCTTAATTTACTTCAGACTGCTAGTAATGAGAAACCAATTTTAAAAGAATTACATTTAGGTGGAGGTACGCCTACTTTCTTTTCTCCAGAGAATCTGCACTTCTTATTGGAACACATCTTTGAAACCGTTACTATTTCTGAAAATCCTGAATTCAGTTTTGAGGGACACCCAAACAATACAACATATGAACATCTCAAAACATTGTACGACTTAGGGTTCAGACGTGTTAGCTTTGGAATTCAAGACTACGATTTAGAAGTTCAACTTGCAATAAATCGTATTCAGCCATTTAAAAATGTCGAGAAGGTAACCCAGTATGCACGTGAAATTGGATACAAAAGCGTAAGTCACGATTTAGTTTTCGGTCTTCCATTCCACAATTGGGAGAAAATGAAACACACCATCGAAAAGACAATTTCACTCAAACCAGATCGTATCGCATTTTATTCATATGCACACGTTCCGTGGATCAAAGGAGTTGGACAACGTGGTTTTTCAGAGGCAGATTTACCCGCAGGAGAGGAAAAGAGAAAATTATATGAAAATGGTAAACTTCTTTTGGAAGAACTAGGATATTTAGAAATTGGTATGGATCATTTTTCTTTACCTACCGACGATTTGTACCTATCGATGAAGCAAAATAAATTGCACCGCAATTTCATGGGATACACATCAGGTAAAACACAATTAATGATCGGACTTGGAATGTCTGCCATTTCTGATAGTTGGTTTGCCTTTGCTCAAAACGAAAAAACAGTTGAAGCATATCAAAATCGTGTAAACAGAGGTGAATTACCTGTTTTCAAGGGTCACATTTTATCAGAAGAAGATTTGATTTTCCGTCAACAAATATTGAACATCATGTGCCGACTTGAAACTTCTTGGGAACAATTTGATGAAAAACAATTTGAACCTATTGTATCTAAATTACAAGAATTACAAGCAGATAAACTCATCGACTTACATGAAAGCGGATTAACAATTCGAGAGGAAGGTCGCCCGTTTATTCGTAATGTCGCTATGGCATTCGACAAGCACTTGATGACAAACACACCCGACAAACAAGTCTTCTCAACAGTTGTGTAAAAAATTATACGCGCAACAATTTACCTTTTTGGTAAACGATGTAATTGTTATTAGGCAATTTCACTAAAACGGAATTGCCATAAATTTCAAACTCAGCATTTGGAAGGTTTGTCAATTCAATCAATTTACCATCAACAACAGCATTTACACCGCCAATCATATTGCGGTAAACCAATGTTGCGTTTTTAATTTTATAATCTGTTATTTTAAAATTTGCGGCCTCTGTTACGGTTCCGTTCACATCGCAATATGTAAAACCATTGTTTTCAAATAAGATAATATCATCTACAACATCCCATTTTCCAGGATAGGAACTCAATTGTGACTTTTGACCATTGC
>DATGOZ010000012.1:0-15626 GCA_035305395.1 Taishania sp.
TGGAATTCGTAAGACATTTACCGACTATTTGGATGATGTAAAAGCGGATACATACGTCGATCCCGTTGAATTGGCAGCAGAAAATGGGCCAATGGCAGCAGCTTTGTCTAACCGTAGTTTGGATGGTTCGAGATACGGAAAACGAGGTACAGCTGCAACAAAAGATTGGTATGCATTCTTTGGACTAACGTTTACTGTGAAATTAGGAAATCCTAGAAAATGTGCCTTTATGGAATAAGGTACCTGTTTTTGATTCTTTCTTTACCTTGTAAGTAATTGTATCCAGTTGATACAACCAAAATTATCACTAAAACAATCCATTCGTTTAGATGGTATCCTGCTGCAATCAGTGTAAGTATTGCGATGAACGAAAGCAACAGAAATTGTTCTTTTAAATGATGTTTCCACAAAGGACGTTCTTGTTGAACTTTATACAATTGTAACATCTCAAACTCCATGCGATACTTGGAATAAGCCATGAAACCGATGAGTGGAATTAAGACTATTCCTTGTGCAACTCCTAGTTCTGTATAAGTTAGAAAATTCCAAATTTCATCAACGATATTTAATTGTGGTTCATAAATTTTCATTCCAATTTGTACACTCGTTAGGATCAAAATCGTTAGCAAAACTGAAATTACAGCATATTGTTTAACAATCACTTGTGATTTTGAAACATCCTCTTTGCGAATGCGTTTTACCTTCAGAAAATGGACAATATCACCCGAAATGATATCCAATACGTAAAACAGTAATATGAAATACAAACTCCAATCCCAGATCCAAAAACCTAAGACAGGGATAATTAAGTTTGAAGCAAGTTGAATCAATAACTGTTTCAAGTGTTAACGATTAAGTCGATTAAATGCGTCAATTGATAATTGGAATTCCTTATCGTATTTTAATGCTTCAAGGTATTCAGCCTTCGCATTATCTTTTAGTCCTTTCATTTCGTAGCACATACCTCTGTTGTGATAGGCTTCTGTATAATCACTTTTCGAGAAAATTGCCTGAGAATAGAAATAAATTGCACTATCAACTTGATTTTCCAGACGTTGTTTGATGTGTCCTAAATGGAAATACCCTCTTGATTTGTAATACTTATCTTGTTCTTCAGCAAGTTTACGGTACATGATTTTGGATTCATCAATTTTATTGAATGATTCTAAGGCAAATGCATACGAGTAAAGAATTTCAGGATCATTTGGTTTCAATTTATACGTTGTTTGATAATATTCCAAACAAATTGGGTTGCCCTCTTTATGGTAGATAATTGCCAAATGTAAATATGCTTCATAGAAATTTGGATCCATTTGTACTGCTGTTTCGTATGATGATTTAGCCAATTTTAGGTTGTCTAAATCCATATAAAGAGATCCTTTTAATGCATAACCTTCTTTTTTCTTTGGATCAATTTTTAGTGCTTGGTTCACGTATTTGAATGCGTTGTCGACATCTTGTAGGTGACGATAAGTTGTAGCAAGTGCAATCAACGCATCTGTATTTTTTGGCTCATTGAAGACGATGTATTGAAAATGACGTTGAGCCAAAGCTACATCTTCTATGCTTCTATCTGCTTTGTTGTTCAAGGCTTGTGCATAAAGCATACGAACTTGTAAATTTGTACTATCCAATCTAAATGCTTTTGCACCGTCATATAGGGCATCATAGAATCGGTAATTTTTGATTGCTAATTCACCTCTAAAGATTAATAATGGTACACTGTCAGGATATAAATTGAGCAAACTATCTATGTTTTTTTCTGTTGGTTCGACTGCTGCAACCTCCTTTTTTTGAGAACAAGACATTACAAAAATCGACAATAACATTAATCCTGAGAAGAAATACTTCATGATATACTAATTGAAAAAATTACGGAATCAAAGTTACAAATGTTTTTAGAGATGCAGTCCCAATTCACTCGTTAATCACAACAGATTAGATCTTTTCTTCGTATTTGTAACCTATCCCTTTAATTGTTACAATGTAGTTAGAGCCTATTTTTTCTCTTAGTTTTCTGACGTGTACGTCAATTGTTCTATCACCAACCACAATTTCAGAACCCCAAACAGTATTTAATATGACATCGCGTTCAAAAACAAATCCAGGTTTTGAAGCTAGTAATGCCAATAACTCAAATTCTTTTCGTGGTAATTGAATGATATTGCCATCTAGTTCCACATGGTAGCGATCTCGATTGATAACCAATCCACTCCTTTTTTCTTCGCTTTCAGGTGATTTGCGGCGAAGTATTGCGTTGATTCTCGAAATAAGCACCTTGGGTTTTACTGGTTTTGCAACAAAATCGTCTGCACCTGCATCTAAACCAGCAATCTGACTATAATCTTCTCCTCTTGCAGTTAGAAAGCAAATGAATATATGAGACAATGATGGATTTTTTCGAATGGATTCACAAACTTCGATTCCATCCATTCCAGGCATCATGATGTCTAATAAAACCAAATCAGGTTTAATTTCTAAACATTTCTTCAACCCTTCTTCACCATTTGTCGCTTCAAATGTTTGATAACCTTCCTTCGTTAGGTTGTATTTAAGGATTTCACGAATATCGTCTTCGTCGTCTATTATCAATATCTTCATATCACAAAGTAATCAAACACTTCAGTAAATTTAGTATAAATTTTGGAACAAAGTTGGAATCCTAACTCATAAAATATTTGGCATTTTTTAATAGCGAAAAATTTAATTAATTGCAGTATAACTAATTATATCTAGTTATTTCTTTCGTTTATGAATGTTAAACTTTTACTCTATTTTTAATTTCCTAACATTTTGATTTGATTTTTTTAATGCCATAACATTTGTTTAATTGGTTTTTTAAACTAACTTTGTGTTAAGTAGTAGTAGGTTAGGTTGATTAGTGTGACAAGAGTTCCAAATGCTAATTTGGGACTCTTGTTTTTTTTAAGAAAATATAGCTAACAAAAAAGTTGTGATTTCCTATTTTTATCCATTAACTTAGCATAAACAATTAACTATGGCACCGAAGATTTTACTGGTTGAAGATGATACAAGTTTGGGATTTGTTATTTCAGATCAATTGAAACGTGATGGCTATCATGTTACTTTATGTAACGATGGAGCTGAAGGATTCAAACGTTTCAATGAAGAACAATTCCATTTATGCATTTTTGATGTGATGATGCCTAAAAAGGATGGCTTTACACTTGCCAGAGAAGTTCGTCAAATCAATCAAGAAGTGCCAATTTTATTCCTTACTGCTAAGTCAATGACGGAAGATAAAATCGAAGGGTTTAAAGCAGGAGGAGATGACTATTTGACTAAACCTTTTTCTGTAGAAGAATTACAAATGCGTGTTATTGCGCTATTGAAGCGAGTGAATATCCACGTTGAAGAAGAAGAACAAAAGATTATTCAAATTGGAGATTATCAATTCGACTCTGAAAATTATGTTTTGACATTTAAAGGTGAGGTGAGGTCACTGACAAAAAAAGAGGCGCATATACTTCGTATCTTGACAAAGTTCAAAAATCACGTCGTTTCAAGAGAGATGATTCTGAATGCCGTTTGGGGTCAAGATGATTACTTTGTAGGCAGAAGTTTGGATGTATTCATAACGAAATTGAGAAAATACTTTAAAGGAGATGAAAGAATCTCTATCAGTAATATCCACGGTGTAGGTTTTAAATTGGAAGTGGTAGAATAATGGATATATATTTATTGCACATTGAAACTGCAACAAAGGTTTGTTCAGTAGCCTTGTCTTGTAATGGAAAATTAATTGCATCGAAAGAAACAGATGATTCAAATTATGTGCACGGTGAGGTTTTGACACTGTTCATTCAAGATTTAATGGCTGAAACTAAGGTTTCATTACAGCAACTAAGTGCCATCTCTGTAGCTTCTGGTCCAGGTTCATATACAGGTCTACGTATTGGTGTATCAACAGCAAAAGGTTTGTGTTTTGCTTTGGGAATTCCACTTATTGCAGTTGATTCACTCATTTCGTTAGCATATTTAGCAAAGAAGAATGGCGTTAGCCAAGCTATTTGCGCCATGATTGATGCTCGTAGAATGGAAGTCTTTTCGGCAATCTATGATAATAACTTACAGCTCATCAAACCTATTTCAGCTGATATTCTAGATGAAAATACCTATGGACAATTCGAACCTTTTACAGCAATCGGAGATGGAGCCGCTAAAGTTGGTGAAATTTGGAGTAGTCGTAATATAGCGATAGATACTACAATTCAATCATCTGCAGTGGGACAAATTGAACTGGCTTTTATTAAATTTAATGAACAGAATTTTGAAAATGTAGCCTATTTTGAACCGTTTTATTTGAAAGATTTTGTTTCTACAAAGAAATAGTAAGTTAAAAATGTTATCCATCTGTTAGATTGTGTTATTAAGTGTTAAAAAACAATCAACAGGCATATTGGCTTTTTTCTGAATTATCTTGATAGTTAGCCTGATATACTGAAATCTTAATTTATTATCGGAATAGTCATATTTGAACATGATTTTAGTCATGTTTTAAAGGGAAACGTGAATTTATTTTTGAGCCCATAATTAGGTTTAAAATTAAGTTTAGATGATTTCGAAAATAAAAACAAGTGCATATTTCTTCAGCTTTTGTATGCTTTTAATGCTGAATTGCACATATGCTAACAATTTGAAAACAGAGAATGTTGCTACTCCATTATCAAAGGATTTTTCTCCACTAACTGGTAACTTTCATAAGGGTTCTGGATACCTGTATTGGGAGACTTATTTTGAACTCAACATTGTTTCGTTTGACATTCTAAAGTCAGTTAATGGAGTTGATTGGGAGTCAATTGGAACACTAAAGGCATGCGCTGATTATGGTAGAGGATATAAGTATTCCTTTGTAGATAAACAGATTAATGAAAAAGACCAATATTATAAAATTAGAATCAATCATTTTGATGGATCGGTATTTATGACAAATATCATTGTCATCACAGATAAAGGATTCAATACTGAAAAAGAATTTGTGTTGTTTCCAATCCCTGTGAATTCAAATAGCGAATTGCGATTGAGAGGATTGGTAAAAGCAGAAAATACATATCGAATTCAGGTATTAAATTCTTTTGGTGAAACTTTATTAGAATTGAACAGTGATTTTCGTTTTGAAGGAGGCAATATAATAATTCCAACAAGTGGACTTTCGAGAGGTAGTTATGAACTCATAGTAGAGAAAATTGAAGATAATTCCAAAACAAGGCTACCGTTCTTGATTATTAATTAATTACTTAGAATTTTTGCAGGATAAAACAACAGATGAAGCCACCATTTTGAGGGCTTTTTTGTATCTTTGAGGTGATGAATTTGACACAGAATATTATTGAATCAAACAGACCTTTTGTAATCGCAGGACCGTGCAGTGCAGAGTCTGAAGAACAAGTCTTATCAATTGCAAAAGTAATTCAAGAGAGAAATCTCGCTTCGATGTTGAGAGCTGGGATCTGGAAGCCTAGAACGCGTCCTGATTCTTTTGAAGGAATGGGAGAAGTTGCACTTCCCTGGTTAGTTGAGGCGGGGAAACAAACAGGGCTTCCAACTTGTACAGAAGTTGCAAATAAAATTCACGTTGAAATGGCGCTTCGTGCAGGTGTTGATGTGTTATGGATTGGTGCTCGAACGACTGTTAATCCATTTGCTGTGCAAGAAATTGCAGATGCATTGCAAGGTGTCAATATTCCAGTTATGGTGAAAAATCCTGTTAACCCTGATGTGGAACTATGGATTGGAGCTTTCGAACGCCTTGAAAAAGCAGGTCTTTCTGATTTAGTAGCAATTCATAGAGGTTTCTCTGTTTACAAGCACGAAAAATATCGTAATGTTCCAAATTGGGAATTGCCGATTGCGCTGAAGGAAAGAAGACCTTCTATTCCAATTATTTGTGATCCGAGTCACATTACAGGAAATAGAAAGTTGTTGTTGGAAGTTTCTCAAAAAGCAATGGATTTGAGTTTTGATGGATTGATGATAGAGACACATCCAAATCCAGATGCTGCACTTTCAGATGCTGCACAACAAGTAACAGCGGATGGATTAGAACAGATATTAAGTTCATTAATCTTGAGGTCTAAAAAAGTTGACTCGAGTGCTATAGAGGAACTTGAAAAATTCCGTGTTATGACAAGTGGAATTGATGATAGAATTTTCTTTTTACTGTCAGAACGAATGAAAATTAGCCAAGAAATTGGTGAGTTCAAAAGAGCTAATAACATTACGATTTTACAGCCAGAACATTGGGGTAAAATTTTACAAAGCCGATTAAATAATAGTGATTTACACCAGTTGTCACCTAAATTCATTCGTCAAATATTAGACGCAATACATCAAGAATCTATTCGTCACCAAGAACGAGTAATGAACCAATCATGATATGGAATATCAATTAGCAGTTGGTAAATATGCTGGAAAGATTGTAGTTCCAGCGTCTAAAAGCGATGCGCAACGTGCACTATTAATCGCATCTCTTGGAAATGAAACTTCTGTGCTTCATGGTGTCGGTCAAAGTAAAGATGAGCGTTCTATCTTGCATTGTATTGAGCAAATGGGAGCAATAATTAATAAGCAATCTCCTAGCGTAATTTCAATACAAGGTAACTTTCAGTATTCAAACTTTAGTAACCTAAATTGTGGTGAAAGTGGATTGGGGTTGAGAATGCTTACGTCAATTTGTTCGTTGAAACATCGACCAATTACAATTGATGGTGAAGGGACATTGAAAACGCGTAATCAGAACTTTTTTAATCAATTTCTACCGCAATTTGGTGTAAAAATACAAAGTAATGATGCTAGAATTCCGATTCAAGTAGAAGGTCCGTTGAAGCCTGGAGAATACGTTGTTGATGGTAGTGAAAGCTCTCAATATATTTCTGGGTTATTGATAGCACTTTCACAAATTGAAGGAGATTCAGTTTTGGAAGTGAAAAACTTGACGAGTCGACCGTATGTTGACATGACAATTCAAACACTTCAAAAATTTGGAGTTGAAATTCAAGAAACCAAACCAGTTATTTTCAATATTTTGGGAAATCAAATCATCAAGGGAATTGAGTACACTGTTGATGGAGATTGGAGCTCAGCTTCTTTTTGGCTAGTAGCTTCTGCTTTAGGTTTGGATATCAAGGTAAGTGGACTATCAATGGGGTCAAAACAAGCAGATAAAGCCATTTTGAATGCGTTGATGTTGGCGAATTGTCGCATTAATTTATCTGATGAAGGGATTGCTATTGAAGGAAAAGATAGAAAATCAGTTGAATTTGATGCTACACATTGTCCCGATTTATTTCCAGCTCTGACAACTTACGCTGCTTTAACAAAAGGAACTTCGCGAATTAAGGGTGTTCATCGTTTGATGAATAAAGAAAGCAACCGCGCAGAAGCCTTGATCTCCGAGTTTGGGAAACTAGGTGTTCAGCTATTCATCGAAGAGGATACATTGGTCATTGAGGGTGAAAATGGTTTGAAGTCTGTTCGAGTTGACGCCCATAATGATCACCGCATTGCTATGTGCTTAGCTATTGCCGGAATTGTTTCAAAAAATGAATTAATCATATCAGGAGCTGAATCAGTTGAAAAATCGTATCCTTCATTTTGGGAGGATCTCGAAAAATGTAGAAAATCTAATCTATGATGAATCAATAGATTAGTTATTCATTGGTTTGGATTCAGTTTAAAAAAGTAATTTTTTTTAAAAAAGTTGGGTTAAAATTCTTGTTTGTAAGAATATTTGCTTTATATTTGCACCCACAATAAGGCTGGTGCCTTAGCTCAGTTGGTAGAGCAAAGGACTGAAAATCCTTGTGTCCCTGGTTCGATTCCTGGAGGCACCACTAGCATAAAGGGAGACAGAAATGTTTCCCTTTTTTGTTTTATATTACAACAATTCATTCGCCAAGTTTGCCAATTCAGAGCGTTCTCCTTTTTCGAGCTTGATGTGCGCAAAAAGTTCTTGACCTTTCAATCGATCAATCAAGTAGGCTAGCCCATTACTATTTTCATCCAAATAAGGTGTGTCTATTTGATTCACGTCTCCAGTAAAGATAATTTTGGTGTTTTCTCCTGCACGTGTGATTACTGTTTTTACTTCGTGTGGAGTTAGGTTCTGCGCTTCATCGATGATAAACATGATATTAGAAAAACTTCTTCCTCGGATAAATGCAAGTGGGGTAATAACAATTTTACCTTGCTCTTCCATTTCTAAAATCGCTTTGTGCTTTTTCTCGTTTTCACCAAACTGTGCTTTGATAAATTTGAGGTTGTCCCATAAAGGTTCCATGTACGGTCCAACTTTATCATTTGCATCACCAGGTAAATAACCAATATCCTTATTCGAAAGTGGTACTATCGGACGAGCCAAGATGATTTGTTGATAGTTTTTACTTTGTTCCAAAGCAGAAGCAAGTGCTAAAAGTGTTTTTCCCGTACCTGCAACTCCTTGTAAAGCGACCAATTTTATTTTGTCATTTAAGAGAGCATTGAGCGCAAAAGCTTGTTCAGCATTTTTAGGTTTTACTCCGTAAACAAACTCCTTTTCTATTCGCTCAATGTTATCTTCCCATTGATTATAAACCGCAAGAGATGATGATTTTCCATTTTTTAAAATGTAGTAACCATTATTTATTTTCTTATCTCCCAAAATGCCATTTTCTTCAATCTTACCTTTGGTAAAGATTTGCCGGATGACTTCCGAGTCGATATTTTCTATGGTGTAAGCACTGGGTTTATCGACTTCTTGTGAAGTTACTTTGCCCGTTTCATAATCTTCCGAATGAATTCCCAATGCTTTTGCTTTGATTCGTAGATTAACATCTTTCGTTACTAATACGACATCCGTTTTAGGTTCACGTTCTTTCACACACAATGCTGCATTGATGATCTTATGATCATTTTTGCTTGATGAATAGATGCTTTCAGCATTGAGGTTATCGGGATTGTTTTCCAAAATGATTTTGAAGTTACCCAAATTGTCACCTAGTGAAATCCAATTCTGTAAACTTCCATTTCCAGATAGTTTATCAATGAATCGAATAACTTCTCGTGCACAAAAATTTTTGGTATCGTTTCCGATTTTGAACTTATCCAATTCTTCTAATACAGTAATTGGAATAGCGACATTGTTAGATCCGAAATTTGTAATGGATTGGTGGTCGTGAAGTAGAACTGAAGTGTCTAGTACGAACGTCTTTTTCTGTTTAGCCATGTTGGGGAGTTTTTCTTAAAACTAACGAAATATTCCTCCTTAAAGTCAACAAATGGGCTACAGTTATTTACAATAAATTGTTAGTTATCAACAAAAAAGCCTCAGATTATTCTGAGGCTCTCACGTTTAATGTTTATGATTTGGGTCACTGTGATCGTGTCCGTGGTGATCATTTGCTACTGGTTGTTTGACATCCATGATTTCGATATCAAAAACTAAGTCAGAGAATGGAGGAATTGCTCCTGGTCTACCTTGTGCTCCATATGCGGCATAGTATGGAATGAATAATTTTGCCTTACCTCCTTTTTTCAGCATAGCGATTCCTTCTTCAAAACCAGGAATCATACGTTGAACCTTGAATTGGAAGTCCATTGGTACTCCTCTATCTCTTGATGAGTCAAATTGCTTTCCACCTCTTCTAAAAGTTCCTACATAATGTAAAGAAACTGGAGCATTTGCTTTGATTTCTTCTCCGCTTCCTTCGTTTTCGATTACGTAAACCAATCCTGATTCGCTTTGCTTAGCATTTGGATAGTTCTTCAGAACTTCTTGGTACATGAATGTTTTGTACTCTTCTGTTGTCATTTTTGAAACCTTTTCGATTTCCTGGCTTTCTTTCAATAATTCAGCTTCTTTTTCATTTTTGATTTTATTGAAAACAGCCGTTGCATCAAATTTCTTAGCGTCTTTACCAACACGGATGATGGTAATTTTTTCCATGATATCATCTTGTTTGATAGCATTCACAACATCCTGCCCACTTACAACATGACCAAAAACAGTGTGTTTACCGTCCAACCAAGGAGTATCTTTGTGCGTAATGAAAAATTGACTTCCATTAGTTGCCGGTCCACTATTGGCCATTGATAGTATTCCTGGTCCGTCGTGCTTTAAATCAGCCCTACATTCATCATCGAATTTATATCCAGGATTTCCCATCCCTGTTCCTTGTGGACATCCACCTTGAATCATGAAATTGTCAATCACACGGTGGAATTTCAATCCGTCGTAAAAAGGCTTTGTAACCTTAATTGTATCTACTGAGAAATTACCTTCTGCTAATCCAACAAAGTTGGCTACAGTCATTGGTGTTTTTTCGTACTCCAGCTGAAGTAAAATTTCACCTTTTGAAGTTTTAATGTTAGCGTAGATTCCATCTGCTAACTGTGGTTCTTTACCATTTTTCTGTGCAAAACTCCCAGTGCTAACTAAAAGCGCTGCGAATAAAATAAATATTGGTTTTATCGTTTTCATTTCGTTTATATAATATTAGTTATTTCTACGGTCGATACCCCACAACATTTTATTACGAATCGTATCTAAAAAGTTGTGATCGTCTAATTTGATTACGTTTATTTTAAAATCAGCTTTTCGAATAAGTACTTCCTCTCGTTGTTTAATATTTACTGAATTTCCGTCCAAACTTAATAAGTAATTGCGACTTCTTCCTTCTACACTCAACTTAATGACTTTTGTGTCGGGCACAACAATTGGTCGTACATTTAAATTGTGAGGAGCTATCGGAGTCACGACATGTAATTCACACTGTGGATCAATAATCGGACCACCGCAAGCTAAATTATAAGCTGTTGAACCAGTAGGGGTGGAAATGATCAATCCATCCGCCCAATACGAATTCATATATTCATCATCTAATGTCGCATGAACAGTTAGCATGGCAGAACTATCCTTGCGAGAAACTGTAACTTCGTTTAGTGCAACATTCGCATCTCCGAAGTGATTGGATGCAGTTTCAACTTGCAATAAAGAACGTTGCTGATATTCAAATTGTTTGGCCTGTAATTTATCCAATGCAATTGCCATTGCATCCTTTGAAATATTTGCCAAGAATCCTAAACGACCTGTATTGATTCCAATAATAGGTGTTTGTGAATCGCGAATATAGTTGACGCTTTGAATGAACGTACCATCACCTCCCAAGCTCACAACCATATCAATTCCACTTACAAAATCCTTATGAGAAGAAAACTCCAAAGTGGAAGGATCTAATCCAATTTTCTTGACTAAATGTTTTTTAAAATCGCTTTCTAAAACCGGTTGCCATCCCATACGTTTGAAATGAGTTAATAACTCAACAACATAGGGCATATTTGATTTACTAGATTGTCTACTAAAGATTGCAACTTTCATTCTACAGGTTCATAAAGTTCATTAAAGCATCAAATCTGTTTCTTAGATCATCTTCAAAATCACTTTTGTGATAAGACGCTTTAATTGTATAATCGTATCTAGCAAAAGTACGTAAAATTCTTTCTAAATCGATTTCATTGATTTTCAATGTTACTTCAATTTTTGTAGAATCTGGAAGCGATAAAACATAGGAACTGAGTATTTTAGCTCCGTTGCTTTCAACAATTTGAGCTATTTGAGCTAATGAGTAATCAATTTTATTTAATTCCAAAACGATGATTCCTCCCTGCTCTTTGATTCCCCCTGTATTGCTAATCAGCTGAATGATTTTGTGGATGCTTGTGCAACCAAGATACTTTTCGTTTTTATCAAGGATGGGAACAATGGTGATTTTGAACTCACCAACCTTTGAAATTACTTCGTAAATATGATCAGTTGACCAAACAAAAGGTCGAGGCAAATGATCGAATAAAACGTCCAAACGCTCATGTTCATCCATTTTGTCTAGGATGTCATTTTCAGAAAGTACTCCTACAAAATTTCCATTTTTCAATACTGGTAAATGAGAAACTTTGAACTCGTCCATCCAAATGAGCGCTTTTCCCCCAGTATCCAAATGTGTTAATGGAGGAATTTCTTCAGTTATAAGTTCAATTGCCATCATAATGACTCCAAAATAAATAAATTGTTTTAACTCAAGTGCTCAAAATCTAAAAAATTGTCAATTTTTATTTTTGAGTGCAGCACGAATGATTTTAATTTATTCAATGATCGAAAAATCATATTAAAATTCCTTTCAAAAGTGTAATTTAGCTGAATCAATAATTGAACCAAAAATCATGAGTTTTAATGCACCTTTAGCAGAACGTATGCGTCCAAAGTCAATCGACGATTACATCGGACAACAACATTTGCTAAAAAAAGACGCTTCTTTGAGATTAGCGTTGGATTCTGGTATTATCCCTTCAATGATTTTTTGGGGACCTCCGGGAGTTGGTAAAACAACATTGGCTCATCTGATTGCAAAACATCTCAATAGACCGTTTCACACTTTATCTGCAATTTCTTCTGGAGTGAAAGATGTTCGCGAGATTATTCAAGGAGTAGAACGCCAGGGAATGTTCAATCAAGCTGGAACGATCTTATTTATTGATGAGATTCACCGTTTCTCAAAGGCACAGCAAGACTCTTTACTTGGTGCAGTTGAAAAAGGAATTATTACGTTGATTGGTGCAACAACAGAAAATCCATCTTTTGAGGTAATCTCAGCTCTTTTGTCGAGATGTCAGGTTTATGTGTTAGAAAGTCACACAAAAGATGATCTTACGCACTTACTAGAAAAGGCAATTAAAGAGGATGTAATCCTAAAAGAAAAGAATATTGTCTTAGAAGAAATCAGTTCGCTTTTGGCAATTTCAGGAGGAGATGCTCGTAAGTTGTTGAATGTATTTGAAATAATTGTTGGAACGTTTCAAAACCAACAGGAAATACGTATCAACAATCAAATTATCGAATCGGTGGCTCAACAAAGTTTGGCTCGTTACGATAAAGACGGAGAGCAACATTATGATATCATTTCGGCGTTTATCAAATCGATCCGAGGAAGTGATCCTGATGCGGCTGTATATTGGTTGGCTCGTATGGTTGAAGGAGGGGAGGACCCTAAATTTATAGCGCGTCGCTTGCTCATAAGTGCTTCGGAAGATATCGGATTGGCGAATCCAAATGCGCTACTAATGGCAAACAATTGTTTTCAAGCAGTGCAGACAATTGGATGGCCTGAATCGCGTATCATTTTGGCTCAATGTACCATTTATTTAGCTTCTTCTCCAAAAGGGAACGGAGCGTATATGGCCATCAATCGAGCTCAAGAGGAAGTACGCCGTTCAGGAAATTTATCCGTTCCGTTGCATTTGAGAAATGCTCCTACTAAGTTGATGAAAGAGCTTGGCTATGGTGAAGAATACAAGTATTCGCACGATTATCCAGGAAATTTCGTTGAACAGAACTTTTTCCCTGAAGAATTAAAGAATGCTAAATTTTATCAAGCAGGTAGTAGTTCTAAAGAAAAAGAAATTGAAGCGATTATCAAGAAACTGTGGAATAGATAATGGGAGCTAGAATTGCATATTATGTTTTTGTTTTTCCGATCTCATTGTTACCAATGTGGGTAATATATGGTTTGTCGGATTTACTTTACCTTGGATTTAAATTGATTCCCTATCGTAAAAAGGTGATTCGAGAAAATATCCAACGATCATTTCCAAATAAGTCGGATAGAGAAATTGAAACGATTGTAAACCAATTTTATCGTCATTTCACGGATATTTTGGCTGAGGGAATTAAGAACTTGAGTATTTCTAAATCAGAATTGACAAAGCGCTATCAGGTCAAAAATCCTAAGGTGATGGAGGATTTGTATAAGCAAGGAAAAAGTGTCATTTTAGTTTCGGGACATTACAACAACTGGGAATGGTTGATTAGTGCCCAAAACTTCTTGTTTTTGCATCAGGCGATGGGAATTGGCATGCCGTTGACTTCCAAGTTTTGGGATAAAAAGGTAAACCAACGTCGCGAGCGTTTTGGAATGAAGGTTATCCATGCGAAGAATTTCAAAGAGAAAATCAAAGAGCAGGGCGATACACCGATTGCGATTTTGACACTTTCAGATCAATCTCCTGGTGATTCTAAAAAAAGTTATTGGATGCAATTTCTCAATCAACCAACAGCTGTATTGTTTGGAGCTGAGCAAATGGCACATACTTACAATTTTGCTGTTGTGTTTTACCATACAAGAAAAATCCGTCGTGGTTATTATGAAATGGAATTAACCTTAATAACAGACAATCCTGCTACAAAAGGTTGGGGAGAGATAACAGAGGCTCATACACATTTACTTGAACAAGCAATACTAGAAAAACCAGCTTATTGGTTGTGGTCGCATAAACGTTGGAAACGCCAATTGCCAGATGATTTAGAAGCATTGAGAGCGGAGCAACGTCAAAAGTTCGAAGAAAGATTTAGATAACAATAAAGGGGAAAATTCATTTGAATTTGCCCCTTTGTATTTTTATTTTCGAAAGCTTAACGCATCAAGTACATTTTGCCAAAACTTTTCTTGAAGTATTTGTCTGCACCCGATTCGCGATGTTCGATATCTTCTCCGTTTATTTTAGCTTTTACGGTGTATAAGTAAACCCCATTAGCCAATTGATCACCAAATTCATCTCGACCATCCCAAGCATATTCTGTGATGTTTCTACCGATATAAATTTTACCAAGTTGATCTTCTGTCATTTCTCGAACTACACGTCCAGAAACTGTCATGATTTGGATGATAATGTCATCAGGAACTTCTGATCCTGTTAATGTGAATACAAAGCGTGTACTCGTTGAGAATGGGTTTGGATAGTTCATCATATTGGTAATTGATGAACGATTGATTACTTCAAAATCAACTTTGTATTGATTATCTCCTGATAAGTTTCCTGATTTATCCGTTCCTTGAACCATCAAGCGATATTTTCCATCTAGTTGAAATGCAGCTGGATACAAAATTTTAAATTTTTTGTGAGTACTTTCTGCAGGAATCCATTGCATTACCGTATTTCCTTGCCCATCAACGAAAGGAATACGTTTCATATTTCCTAAAGGATCCGTTAGATAGATACCAAATTTTGTTGTATCAGCATCTTCATTCATCAATAAGAATGGGTTTTCATCTTTCAATGTAATGACGATTTCCGCATTTGGGTTGACTATGTCACCATTCAGAATGTGTCTACCATCAAATGTTACATCAAGTAACGGATTTATCTTATCACTCTTAACATTGAATGGAATTTGCATGATGTTGTTAAAGTGATATTGTTCTGGTTGATCCTTTAGATATAAGCTACCGTTGATGTATGGGTTAACTTCCATCCAAAGGGTATTAAATCCAGACATTCCTAAGCTTGGAACACTAATAGTATCTCGAATAACTTGTCCAACTCTTAATGAATCTTGTCTAGGATACGCGATGGTATGTTTAACATTATTTTGATCTTCAATCCAATAATTAATCAATAAAGAGTCCATATCAACTGTAAAGATATTTTTTACATCAATGGCAAATTTGATATAATCACCTTCTTGCACACTATCTGTAAGATGGCTAAAATAAAACCCATTCGTTGCATCAATAGCTGCCTCTGGTGCTAAATCATACAATACATGCCACCTGTCCATCTGAGCTGGAGTGAAGTTTGTA
>DATGOZ010000013.1:0-2066 GCA_035305395.1 Taishania sp.
CTCGTACCTATAAAAACGAAGTTATTAAAATTTCAGATTATACATTACAATTAAGAAATGCTTCTGAAAATGCTTTATTAGGTTTATTAGCTCAAAAAGGATATGGAACTTCATCACGAAAGATATTAAACTTGGTTTGAATAAAAAAGTTTATTTTTATAAACTTCAAATATTTTTACAATGAAATTGCGTATAGGATTTTTAGCAACTTTAACTTTTGTAAGTATCTCTGCTATAGCTCAAAAGAGTTTGGAATACCAAAAGCCATCACAGGAAATTTTAGAATTGGTTGATGTCGAACGTGCTCCATCAATCTCAATGGATAGTAAGAAACAAACAATTGTTTACTTATATTCTTCAATGTTTCAATCGATAGAAGAAATTGCAGAGCAAGAGTTGAAAGTTGCTGGTCAGCGTATCAATCCAAAGATTAACGCTCGTTCAAAACAGCGTTTGTTTACACGACTTGAAGTTCAAAAAGGAAGAGGAACAGCTTTACAATCTGTAAGTGGTTTGCCCCAAAAATTGAAAATCATCACGACTTCTTGGTCTCCAAATGATAAGTATTTTGCTTTCGGAAATGTTGTGGAGAATGGCGTTGAACTTTGGATTGTTGATATCGCAACGTTGACTGCGAAGAAATTAACTGATGCAAATTTGAATTTGAATTTAGGTTATTTTATCAGTTGGTTTCCAAATGGTGAATCATTTCTTGTGAGAACTATGCCACAAGATAAGAAAGCATATATCGATGTTTTGAATACCGTTCCAAGCGGGCCATCCATATTGATTTCTGATGGATCTGTTGCTCAAAATCGCACGTATCCAGATTTGTTGAAAAGCAAATTGGACGAAGAAAACTTTAGAACGTTAGCAACTTCAGACTTGCATCATGTTCATGTAAACGGTACAACTAAAATTTGGCAATTGGCTGGAATGTATAAAGGAATTAGTATTTCTCCAGATGGAGAATATGTATTGGTTTCTAAAATTGCAGAACCATTTTCTTATTTAGTTCCATGGTCATCTTTTGGAGAATCTGTATTGATGTTGGATAAAGCAGGTCAATTAGTTGATGTAATAGAAGAACGACCAGCATCCGATAATATTCCAAAAGGATTTATGTCGACTCACAAATACAAACGTGCTTTTCAATGGCGCGATGACAAACCAGCAACTTTAGTTTATGTAGTACCATTAGATGGTGGTGACTCAGAAAAACAAGTTGATTTTAGAGATGAAATTTTCATGCTTGATGCGCCATTCAGAAAAGGAACAGAGAAATCGTTATTCAAAACACAGCAACGATTTTCGAGTATTGACTGGGGACGAGATGATCTTGCAATTGTGTATGACTACTGGTACAATACTCGCAATACGAAAGCGTATTTGATTAATCCTTCAAAGCCGTCTCAAAAAGCAACAATTCTTTGGGACAGAAACTATCAAGATAGCTATTCAGATCCAGGATCTTTTCAAACAACAAGAAATCAATTTGGTAGAGAAGTTTTGTTATTGAATGGAACAACTGCTTACCTTATTGGTAAAGGACATTCTGAAAAAGGTCAGTTTCCATTCTTAAATTCGTTCGATTTAAAAACGAAAACTACAAAAACATTGTATCGTTCGACCTATACAGATAGATTGGAAATAATCTCTGAAATTCTAGATATCAAAAAGGGTGAATTGTTGGTGAATATTCAAGCTCCTACACAGTATCCTAATTATTATATTCGTAAAATAGGGGCTCAGAATCTAGTTCAGATGACAAACTTCAAAAATCCGTTTTCAAAATTAGAAGGGATTTCTAAAGAAGTGATTACATATAAACGTGAAGATGGAGTTGATTTAACAGCAACCTTATATCTTCCAGCAGGATATGATAAAAGCAAAAAAGAGAAATTACCAATGATTATGTGGGCATACCCTCAAGAATTTAAGGATAAAGCAAGTGCTGGACAAAACACGAAAAATCCTAATGAGTTTACCTATCCATCTTATGGATCACCAATCTATTGGGTGATGAAAGGATATGCTATTTTGGATAATGCAGCATTCCCAATTGT
>DATGOZ010000014.1:0-7726 GCA_035305395.1 Taishania sp.
ACCTTTTGGATTTAAATCAGAACCTTGGCCTTCTGTTCCCAATGGTCTCAATTCTACCATCTCACCATTGTATTCTGTCTTAGGATTCATGCGAAACATGGCTAATTGAGCCAATAAATAAGCTGTTCCCTTGTATTTTCCCTTACCAATTTGAAAAGGCACGTAGTGAAATTCCACTCCAGCACCTAATTCGAATATATCTGATTTAAAATTTAAGTTACGATTCTGCAATACATCCACTTTCGACCATTTGTCATCCCCAACAATATTGCCATAACTAAAGTTTGCACGAAATGTCAATCGAGAATGAATATTGTAGCGATAAAACAAACTACCTGCTGGCTGTGTCCCTTTAAAATGTCCAAAACGATTTAAGTCACCAATATAATAAGATCCACCAAGCAACAATCCTAATTCTGAACGAGAAAAAAACGTTTGAAATTGTCCATGTGCAAATTGAACAACCGTCAAAAACAATCCAAGTAATATAGAAATCGTGTATTTCATGTCAGAAAAAGAACGGAAAATTACTCAATTTATTTTAAAATAAGCTAGAGTTTAATTGAAGTATTAATCTATCGGTCTGATAACATGCGAATAAATTTAAAAACAACTATTTTTTTATTTTAATGAGGATAAACGTTTTTTTATGCATTAAGTTGATTACATTTGCAGTAAATTAATTGTGTGGTTTACCGATTAAGAACAAATATTAAAGCATAATAAAAGAAGAGACATGAAGACTGCGAAAGCAAATCAGAAGTTAGAATCTATAATTGAAAAAGTTGAAGCAAAAGGAATTTCAGCTCCAAATTTGGTAGAAGACCTTAAAGAGTTGAGAGAAGTTGCTTTGCAAGAGCAAGATCCTTTGGTGACAAAAGTGTTGCGTTTAACTTATGAATATTTATCTTCTAGAAATGCTTTTGATGTTGCAGCTCAATATGAAGAGGATGAAGAGGGGAATCAATATCCAATGGAAGTTGAGGATGGTGAAAATCTTCTTTACTTGTTGAACTTATTGAAAAATGCTGAGCATAAAATCAATCGCGAAGAGATTAAAGATTACAGAACAGCGTTGAAAGAGGAATTGTATTAAGAATATTCAGAAATACAGTAAAAAAGCCACCTCATCGGTGGCTTTTTAATTTTAATTCATTGATTGCATCAAGTACTCCTTTTACTTCCAAGTCCAAAGAATATAAATTCATTGCTTCTTGCTGAATCAAATCTCCGTTTAGCTTTCCTAATTCCAGTGATTTTCGTACTTCGAAGTAAGCTTCGATGAATGAATCTAAATTGTCAAACTCGTACAACTTACCTCTTGTACCATGTCCTAAAACTTCGGGTGTTCCGCTTGAATTTGTTCCAATCACAGGTTTTTTGGAAAATAATGCCTCTACGGTCACCATACCAAATGTTTCTCCCTCACTCGACATGACAAATAAATCAATTGCTTGATAAAAATTATTTACTTGTTTTGTAAATGGAGCAAACAAAATTCGGTCCTGCAATCCATTTTCAGCTATGTATTTCAAAATGGATTCGTAATATTTCTGACCGTTCTCATCATCAATTGTCGGTGCGCCAACAATCAGCAATACAACGTCTTCACCCATATCTATCAGGCATTTGATTGCTTTTGATAAAAACAATTGTCCTTTTTTGGGATCAATTCTACCTATAACTCCTAATACAAATGCATCCGTTTGAAATTGGAAAAATTGCTGTGCTTCGGTTCTTGAAATAGTCATATTTTCAAACAAAGATTTATTGACTCCCAGCGGAACAATTCGAATCTTATTTGAATCAAGCGTAGTTTTTTCAATTACTTCGCTTTTTAGCCATTCCAATGGTGTTAACCATAAATCGACAGCCTTGAAACGCAAACGTTGAAAATATCCTTTCTTCGGAATACCGATTTGCATTTGCTGTTGATGAATGATTTTGATTGATTTTGTCTTGCGTTTCACCCACAACAATAAATCAAGGTCTGGCCTATATGCTGTAAATACAACCTGAATTTGTTGCTCATTAAAAAACCGACTGACCACACGTGCATTTTTGAAATCAAAATACTTTTTGACGTTGTTCAACTTCAAAATTGATGGAAACGATTCAGAAGCTTGTTTTTCAAATTGTGTTCCTTGTTGACAAACCATGTACACTTCTACCCCATTTTTCTGAAGTTCTTTAGCTAGTTTGATGACATTCATCTCCAAACCACCCCAACCTGTAGAAGTATTTACAATCGCTAATCTCATGTTAATCTACCTGAAATTTTTGGCGTTTACTGCCAGCATAAATGGAATACTTTCTAAAACTGCATTCAAGACTACCGTTGTATAATTTAATTTTTCTATCTGGTTTCAATCCAACAGATTTCAGTCCTTCTTCACTAGAGCTAATCAACCAACAGCTAAATCCCTTCAAGTCAGATTTCATCCAATCTCCAATTCTAGCATACAATGCTGGAATATTTTGACCAATTCGCTCACCATAAGGAGGGTTTGTAACCATGATTCCTGTTTCGCTGTCAACACGCTCTAACTGTTCGAATGAACCTTTCATAATTTCTACATGATCACCAAATGGGAACTTTCTAAGATTTCTTTTTGCTTTCAGAACCATATCTGGATCAATATCACAACCGATTATTTGAACGGGTAGTTTGGTTGTATTGCGGCACTTCTCCAATGCAGTAGTATAGATTTCATTCCACAACTGTTTATCATAATTTTTGAAGTTTTGAAATGCATAATTTTTTCGTTCAATAGTTGAAGGGATACCCGTAGCATACAGTGCAGCTTCGATAAGAATCGTTCCCGATCCACAAAATGGATCAATCAACGGTGTCTGTTTATCCCATTTAGTCAAGCGAATTAATCCAGCAGCCAACACCTCATTCATCGGTGCTTCACCAACATCTTCTCTATAACCACGTTGATACAATGGCATACCACTTGTATTTAACGATACCGTTACCCAATCATTGTTGATATACAAATCAAATAAGACATCTGGTCTTTTCAAATCAACATCTGGACGTTCACCCAATTCTTCTCTGAAAACATCCACGATAGCATCTTTCAACACTAAGAATGGAAATTGTGTGTGATTAAACAATTTTGACAACACAACACCTTTAATTGCAAATGCTTTATCATCAGTAAAATAATTTGTCCAATTGATTTTTTTAGCCTGCTTGTATAAATCTTGTTCTTGTTTGATTCGAAAAGTTGCTATTTCAACCAAAATAGAAATAGAACAGCGGATGTGCAGATTCAAGAAATAAACATCTCTCCAAGTACCTTCTACTTGAACAGCTCTATTCAACAATTTTGTATTGTTATATCCCAACTCATTCAACTCTTCTTGTAATACCTCTTCCAACCCAAAAAGCGTTTTTAACGTTATCTTTAAGGGACCAGACATGTCGTTGGTTTCAACTTTAGTGTTCTTTCGAAATTTTTCCACGTGAGAAAGCTATTAAATTTATGCTAATTTTGTACAAAAGAAAGAAATTGAAAGCAATATTCCGGTATCTTTTACTATTTGTTCTGCTAATAATGCCTTTTTTTTCGTTCCAACAAGAACGTGTAGGATTGGTTTTAAGTGGTGGTGGTGCAACTGGATTAGCACATATCGGGGTAATCAAGGCATTGGAAGAACACGGAATTCCAATCGATTTTATTACAGGCACATCTGCTGGAGCACTAATTGGATCTCTATATGCTGCAGGCTATAGTCCAGAAGAAATTGAAGCAATTGCTCGCTCTGATGCTTTCCAAAAAATGTCAACTGGACAAATTGAAGCACATCAACGTTTCTCCTATCGAGAATCAGACAACAACGCAAGCATGTTTAAATTTGGAATCAGCATTGATAGTAGTATACTCAATTCAATTCCAACACACTACAGGTCATCAGCTTATGTTGACTATACGCTCATGAAATTATTGGGGCCAGTAAGTGAATCGGCAAACAATGATTTTGACCAATTATTTGTACCATTTCGATGCATCGCTTCTGATATTGCTAATAAAAAATCAGTGATATTTTCAAACGGAAAATTAAATCAAGCAGTGAGAGCCTCTATGACTTACCCATTTTATTTTGAGGCAATAGAAATCGACAATATTCTTTACTTTGACGGTGGACTTTACAACAATTTTCCTGCAAGTACAATTTATCACGAATTTGACCCAGATTTCATTATTGGAAGTAACGTTTCTTACAACGCTCCTCCTCCAACAAAAAATAATCTAATCAGTCAATTGACCAACATGTTGGTTACTTATTCAGACTTTTCGATCCCCTGCGATGAAGGGATTCTCATTCAACCACAAATTGAATCATCAACATTCGATTTTCAAGATGCTGAAGAAATCATCAATCAAGGATATTTGCAAGCATTAACCTATATCGACTCAATTAAAAATAGGATCAGTAGAAGAGTTTACAAGAATGAGGTTTATGAAAGACGTGTTGCATTTCAAAAAAGAATTATCCCTTTATCTATTAGTGAAGTAAATGCTTTTAATAGAAAAAATAAAACAGTACCTTTTGCAGAAAAAACACTGATTAGGCAACGAAAAGAGGAAATAATCAATTACAAAAAATTTGAAAGAAGGTATTTTCGTTTGAATGCTACACCACAAGTAGGATTCATGTTCCCTACGCTAGATCTAAAACCTGATTCGACCTACAGATTGGATATCCTCATCAATAGAAGTAAGGACTTTAGTTTTGAAGTTGGTGGACATTTTTCTACTCGAGCAGTAAATACTGGATTTTTAGGTGTTTCCTATAATCACGTCGGTAAAGTTGCTTCCAAAGTCTACCTGAATTCTTACTTTGGGAAATTTTACACATCTTTCAAATCTGCATTTGAAATGGACGTTCCTTCAACGTTTCCTGTAAATTTAACGGGTTATTTTGTTCTAAATAAATTTGATTATTTCAGAACTTTCGCAACATTCTTCGCAAAAGAAAAGCCTTCATTTCTTGTTCAAAACGAGGTATTTGTTGGACTTGATTTCAAACATCCGATCGGAAATTCTACAAAAAGTACTTTTCAAGGACGTTATTTCTTGCTAGAAGATGATTATTTTCAAAATGGAGATTTTAGCAATGCAGATACGAGTGACTTTACCCAATTTCAAGGTGTAACTTTTGCTTGGGAGTTTAAACAAAATACACTCAATCGCAAACAGTTTGCATCTTCTGGACATTATGCTGCTTTTAAAATTCGCTATGTTTACGGTCGCGAGCATTCCGTATCTGGTAATACGGCTCCCCTTCCATTCGACGAGTCAAAAATTCACTCTTGGTTAAACCTCTCTGCTGATTTTCAAACCTTCCCAGTTGACCTTAAAGTTTTCCATTGGGGAATTCATGGAACAGCTGTTTTGAATACGCAATCTTTATTCTCCAATTACACTTCATCCGTTCTTGCGATGACTGCATACTCTCCTCTTCCTGATATGTACACGTATTTCATGCCTGAGTTTAGAAGTCCGCAGTACGTTGGTGCAGGAACAAACCTCATTTTTTCTGTTCGAAAAAATATAGATTTCCGTTTAGATGGCTATTACTACCAACCTTTTCGATCGATTATTAAAAACGATGACGGAACATTTGGGTATGGCAAACCATTTAAAGGTGAATCATATGTTGCCTCTGGATCATTTATTTATCACTCACCAATTGGACCGTTTCGAGCAACACTCAACTATTTCCCAAAACAAGTG
Organism: Taishania sp.; assembly: GCA_035305395.1. Taxonomy (GTDB): domain Bacteria; phylum Bacteroidota; class Bacteroidia; order Flavobacteriales_D; family Crocinitomicaceae; genus Taishania. The sequence continues at coordinate 5,751 of DATGOZ010000014.1, forward strand.
AATCCGCTATCATTTCAAATCAGTTTTGGATATGTCTTGTTTAACCAACGAGCGATTAGATAAGTGTGAAGAATTTTCACTAAATAGTTATTATATGAAAAATTTAATTCTTACATGATTGCTTTTCACAAGTTTAAGCAGTATTTTGTCTTCGTATACTAAAGAAGAATCTCCAATTAAAAGAACATTTACCGAAGAAGAAATGGTATAGGTTAAGCCTAATGGCTAGGTTATACCAGTTACTAAAAGACACAATTGGGAAAAATATGTGGCTCAAAATTTCAGTCACAAAAAGGTGATAAATTTGCGAGTAGTATCTGCAAAAAAAGAGACATTGATTGTGAATTAGCATACTCTGCTTCAAATTCATATGACTAATTTTAAAAGGATCTTGGAGATATTTAAATAATCCAAGATTACTAAGGTTAACTAAATTTTAAATATATAACTTCAAAAAATAATCAATGAAGAAAGTTTTATATTTCTATATCAGTTTTCTGATTTTTATATTCGGTTGCGAATCTTCAAAGAAGGTAGTTGAGCTGAAAAAATATTACAATTATAAATATGACACCATAGTTAGAGTATTCGAAGGTGATTATGAAAAAGGATATCGAGATGGTATGGATCTAATAATAAACGATGATATAGTCTATGAAACTTACAACTACTGTCGAAATGATGAACTAAAAATTTTAGACCATTCGAATCAAAAATCTTATAGTTTTCCATTTTATAATCCAAATTGCAAAGTTATCTATAACTCCATAAAAAAAGAAAGTAATGATCTATATCTCGTAAGTACGGATAACAAAATATCTGTTTACTGTGAAGGAAAAAACAAATCTGAAATCGTATTCGATCTAATGAATTTAGAACAATTTCATAAATCTGGAATGACCGTAGAATGGAAAAAAAGTGGTAGTAATCAATATGTAAACGTACCAAATGATATATTGTACTTTCGTGTAAATCAAAACTACAATGATAAAAAAGGAAAATATTCAAAAATGGATGCCAATTTTCCAGCATTTGCTAAATATAATTTAAAAACTAATGACCTTCAATTCTTTGGAAAACTTCCATATTTCGAAGTTTACCAACAATATGGTTTTCTAAGTTATTACTTCGATCTTTTCAAAGGAGATACAATTATTACATGTTCTTCAATAGAAGGATCAATAGAAATAATAAATACTATTTCAGGCCAAATTACGAAGAAGTTCGCAAAAAGTAGTTTTGATACAAAGCCAATTCAAAAAATAAAATATCCAAAAGATAAAAGAGATATCAATAATTTAAAAATGAACCATTTCTTGGTATCACCTCATTACGAGCCCCTATTTTTCAATCCATATACGAATCTTTATTATCGAATATTTCATCCTAGAATGAATGAATTAAACGATGAAGGCTTAATGAATACTAATCAAGACAAAATTTGTGTACTAATGGTTTTTAATAATAATCTAGAAATAATTGATGAAGAAATTCTTCCTATCAAAGGTAATTTAATTTTAAATCTATATCCTTCACATGATGGAATAGAAATCTATCTACCTGAAATTTCTCAAAAAAATTCTAAAAAAGCAGAGTTAAAGTTCCTCAAAATAAGACATCTAAAAAAATAATAATTTTAATTAGTTATCAATTCAAAATAAAATACCAAACAGCAAGTGTTATAAACGAAACTGGAATTCCAATACCAATCATCATGTTGCTCAATTTTGGTTTCAATCCATAAGATGACGCCACAATTGAAGCAGTAATCATTGGTGCCATGGCAGCTTCCATGATACACACATCAATGTCTATTCCGTCTTTTTGGAAGATTACTTTATACAGTAAATAAATAACTGCTGGAACGATGATCAATTTAAAAACCAATCCTAAAATAAGGAAGCTCCAGTGCTTGCTTCGCTTGTTTATTTGCAATTGGAAACCAACAGATACCAAAGCCAAAGGTGTCGTTGTAT
>DATGOZ010000015.1:0-8501 GCA_035305395.1 Taishania sp.
CTATTCGCTGTCAACTCAATCGTCAAATCCTTAAGTGGTTCTAATCCCGCTCTTAGTGTGATTGTTTGAATATGTGTGTTCGTGTACTGACGGTTTATGTTCTCGTTTTGTACCAACCAACCATTTTGTGCTGCAACACGAGCAAAATCAAATCCATTATCTCGTCCCGTTAATGAATAACGTTGTTTTCCAAAAACAAATCCACCCATTGGCGCATCAAATCCTGAATCAAATCCTAAGATTCTTGTTTCTTTTGAATAGCCTGGTAATAATGTACCATCATTTTGATTATATGTTCCACCAACATTTCGAACAGTCATCAACAAACGAGCACCAAATCCAACAACTGGATGTACTTTACCTTTACGTTTCTTAGCACGTTCCACTTTTTTCTCCCAACGCTTAATAACTTTTTCCCATTTTTTCTTCTCCTTCTCGGTCATTTCTTCTTCTGGTTTAGGAGGAACCGGCTTTGGATATTTTTCTTCTATTGAAGGCTCTTTCTTATTCGCATTATTTGCATTTCCTCTACCATCTGTCGTTGCACTTCCTCTCGCACTCGCTGTATTTCTAACATTGCGCCCATCTGCTAATACTTTCTTAAAGAAAGGAGACTTGTTATACAAATTCGTAAAATTCAACTGTGTTTGCGCATTGAATGTTCTATTATTTTGAACAGTATTCCCAAAATCTGTTTGAGCCAATGGAGCACGTTGCCAGTTGTAAGTACCACCATATGTAACCGTAGCTGTAGTCCAATCTAAAGCTGGGATTTTACTCAACGGTAAACTATAGGTCACGTTGTAATTATGTGTATAGTCCATCGTTTTACCAAACGTTGCCATTTGAGAGCGAATAGAGTCCTTAAACTCTCTATACAGGTTTGGATTCTCTTTTCTGTCAACCTGACCATCTGCTTCTTCGAAAATTGCTCTATTTGTCGCAGAGAATGTCAACTTCAAGCTTCGCGTTATATCGTATCCTAAATTATACGATCTATTCCAAGTAAACTTCTTGATGTAGACAGGTTGGAATTCATAATCTGGAACTATATTATTTTTAACTTGTCTTTCATTATAGCTTCTTAATAAATCATTTGAGAAACTAAAGTTTTTAGGTAAATAGTACAAATTAAAATCGCGGATTGGTGCCAACCATTTTGATTTTTTGGCCTTGTCTTTCTTGAAAACATTCTTAAATGGCTCCCAAGGTTTTGCTTGGAACGCATAATTATAATTCAAGTTCCCAGTCCACAATTTCGTGCGATCATACTTGATATTAAAGTCTCTTTTTAAATCTTCAGAATAGGCATATGATGCCGACCAGTTCGCAATTCTCCAGAATGCAGGTTTTGCCCCAGCTGGTAATTGCTTTCTGACGTTTGTGAAGTTATAAGAAATTCGTTCTGTGAAATCTTGTCCCTCTTTAGCTCGTCTTTTTCGTTCACCTGAATCATAATCCGACAATTTAATATCTGGGTTGTAAGGATCAAACTCTGGATTAATAACACCAACAGAATATCCGAAGAAGAAAGGCAATGAAAGTCCAAACTTCTTACCAAAGAACTGACCTAACTGCCAGTTAGTATTAACGTTTGCATTGAATCGTTGATCACGTTGTCTTTCTTGAACTCTGCTATCAACAGCACCCCAGTTGTATCCATAATAACTACCCGAAGCAGATAGGTTGAAGAAGTCAGCTCCTTGAACTTGCATTTGAGCAATTGCAGCTGACCCTCCTTCAGATACGAAGTCAGTTAAACGCAATTCATTAATCCAAACGATTCCACAATGCGCCATTCCATCGTCTTGCCATGGATTTGAAGCATTATTTCTTGGGTTACGTACACCAATCATGATTGTGCGAATTCCTTGTAAATTTGGATTTCCTTTAATCTTGATTCGTTTATTACTGAAATTTGGATCTGCAGCTACATATTCTAAATTGTAAGAAACCGTGTTACTTCCAGATTCAATCAAACTATTTCTCTTCTTCTTCAAATTTGTCAAATCATCAAAGACAATTTCAATGTTGTTTTCCTCTGGCCATACTTCTGTGTCTAAGTTAGACCCAAATGGAGTAATCTTCAACGGAATTTCGTACTCGTAATAATTCTCAGTGAAGTCTGTCCCTAAACGTACAAAAACACTTAAATCATCGTTATCCAATGGAATCTCATCTACTTTAGATTCACCATGCACAAACAACTTCATTTTTTTGTAACCACGAACGTCAAACGTCACATTTTTATATGCCGCTCTAGAATCTCCGTCTTGTAAACCACAAACTTCCAAAGTCAACGACTGTTCGTTCATTTGGCGTTGTATTTGTTGTGACGGGTCAATTTCACGTTGAATACCTGGAGGGATAATATATTTAATTGGTGTACGATCTGAGTTTTCTTGAATATTCACCGCACCAATATCGAAACTAGTCAAATTCGGATCGCCAACAACAACTTCACCAGGCTCAGTTAAATCCTGCATATATCTTCTCCACTCTCCACGCACTAATTCCAATTTTGCGAAACGCAACAATACTTCCTCATCAAAATCTTTGAGGAACATACGCATGAAACGGATAGATCTGAAATCGTTAATTCCATTAATCTTTTCAGAATAATCACGTACTGGAATCTTAAATTGATACCAATATTCTTTATCACCATTTCCTTTTGTGTAGACTTGTCTGTTTGTAATATAATTTTTACCAACAACCATATCTTGCGGTCTCAAGCTAATTTTGTATTGGAAATAGTTTTCTGTTTCTTGTAAGTTATTATCCTGATTGATATCCTCACGGTCTGGATCCAAACGGGGTCCTACTGTACTATACCCATTGGTATTCATCGTATCGTACATTTCAGGTGTAGGAGAATTACCTTCCATCCCGTTATACCTTTTATAACGCTCTAGAATACCTAATTGAGCTTGGTCATAATTATCATCCAAATAATAGTTATAGTCATCTGATGATGGATCGGCTATCATTTTTGCTTTTGCAGCAGCAGATAATGTCGTATTGTTATTTACCCAATTGATATAATCACTAAAATGAATACGCTCAGCATTGTTGTCGAATCCATCTAAACCAACATCTTGATTGATACGAGTTTGTGGATCATTATCAAAAGCATTTACTGTAACTTGAGCGTTTGGAATTTGTGCCCAAACTGTCGTATCCATGTCATTTAATCCTGGAGTTCCTGTTGGAGACAAGCCATTTTCATAACTTTTTCTACTGTCGGGTAAGATATCCTCAGAGATATTTCCCAAGTTGAAATACAAGTCCCCACCTGTCATGAATGAATTTGGATTAGCATTTTCTGCATCTATGTTAAATGGGTCCAATACCCAAAACTGGATGTATTCGATGTTTGCTAACTCAAAGTCAGTTGTTGTCATCGCACGCATAATCCCCCCCCAACGATCCTGTGGATTTGTAAAAAATCCATCTGAATCGACTGCTGTGGTATCAAAGTTGTACATTCCACGTTCTTTAGGGTAGTAAGCCACCTCTAAAATTTGCAAGTTTGGAATTGTACCATATTGATTTTCTTGTAAAGGGAAAACATCTTTGTAGATAACATTTCTAGTTCTACTATCCGAATTCACCATCGGGTCGTTTGCAATGTGAGATGGTGTATTAGCATCTTGGCGATAAAATATATTATCAATTCGATACCATGCAATTTTAGATCTTCTAAATCCTTTTGCTAAACCGCTTGCTGTAGATTCTGGAAATAATGATGGCTGTCCAGTCGGAACAGAAGCTAGGTGCCAAGAATTCAAACTTGTTAAATCAATCGTGCTTTGCGCTCCTTCAAAATCGTCAACATAAGAGATTCCTTGCTTACTGATTGCTTTTGGCTGCCCAGGAATCAAGTGTGCAAATTCTCCTGAAAATGATAAATACGATTTTTCTTTAGTTGAAATTACGGGTAGCATGTCAATCAACTTCGTAAGGAAAGGTAGTTCTGTGCGAAATTGAACATCAAATCCAACAATATTGTTTTTGTATGGCTCGTTTCCGATGTCAATTTTTTGTGTCACCGGTCTTTCCATCATTCTCATCCACGTTGCACCAACATTAAAATCTTGGCTAAAGCGATGAGAAACACGTCCTCCGATTAATGATTTAGATTGGAAACCAAATGCGGAATTACTTTCTACCGAAACCTTGATTTCTTGGTTTGAGGCTAATAATCCCTCATTCAAGATGCGTACACGACCTAAGTTATAATCTACTGAATAATCAACTCCTTCTGTTAATCTAACTCCTCCTGCCGTAACACTTACTGCTCCTTCTGGAACGTTCAATGCATTTAATGGAATATCACCTGTTACGGAAGACTTATATTCACCTCTGAACATAAATCTGTTTTTAGAAGGAATCTGTTGAGCCGCTGTTTTTGTTGAGTCATACAATTCTGTAAACGCGATTCGGTCAATTGTTGTTTGCGGAATTCCTTCTTGAGCCATTTTATCTGCTAACAGTTTACCAAAAGGCTCAATATTAGAGAAGTAAACACGTCCATTTCTAGGATTGATTGTACCTCCATTTTCAAATCGGTTTCCACTCAAGACCATAGGGACATAATCAAATACTCCATCCGAGAAAGGCTGGTTCATTTGATTTAATTTATCCATGTCCAACATGGTTACGATTTGTTTGTCATCTAAACCATCTTGTGGGAAGAATGGGATATAGAGTGAGTTTTCAGGGTTGTTATACAAGATATCAATTCTAAATCCATCTTGATCAACTTGATAAGCTCCGATTGAGTACACGTTTTTCATCATCAAATCCCACAATTTATTTTGTGGATTTGTCATTGTTGGCTTCAACAACTTTAAGATTAATGCGTTGGTTCCCTCAACCCCATCTGTAGATAACTCCCCTACTCGATATGTTTGTCCTCTGTATGTATATTCGTATGCAACAGCAAGAACCTCATCATTGTTTAATGGAATGTTTAACGAGATAAATCCAAGTTGCGCATTATAAGTAAATTCTGCATCAGTCAATTTCTTAGCACTTTCTACTTTTTCGTAGTGAATTGATTGAGTAAATGGTCCTGGACTAATTACTTGAGAAGTCAAAACACCCACAGCGTTTGAGAAATCTCTAATTCCAGGTTGAGATGCAGCCCATTGATACAAGCTATTTGCAGCATTATCTGGCAAATCGTTGTTCGAATAACCACCAGGTGTATCTTCTACTTTTTCAGGAAGTCCCTCACCTAAATCCGTAAAAGCAACAATATTTCTTGTGTTTTCTGTTGTATTCGTTCTGTTTGTAACCCAAACCTCGATACGAGAAATGTTGATACCCGAATTAACGATAGGCAAAGTTTGCATTGCATCGTTATAGTGATCTCTATGATAGAAATTCAAGAAATAGTGACGATTGGCTTCATATTGATCAGCTGACAATTCAAAGGTTTGTTTTTGAGCACCACCTTGAACTTTAATTTCTTTACGTTGACCTTTTGACGAAGCTGCAATCAAATCCACAGTAGTTCGACCAAACTTCAATTTTGTGCTAGCCCCGAATAATGTTTTAGAACTAGGAATCAATGTTGTAGGTAAATCCAACGATACGTTTCCTAAAGCTATACTTTGAATAATTTGATCTTCGTCTCCGTTGTACTCTAACTTAGTCACGTTATCAAATTCAAAGTTAGCTTGTGTATTATAACTCATTCCGAGTTTCAAGCGCGTTCCAATCTGACCTACAACACTAAAATTGATATTCTGGTTGAAGTCGAAACGTGTAATTCTTCTTTGTTTTACTGGAAGTAGCGGGTTGTCATACCTAGACGAGTTAACCCCTAATCCAATTTCAACTGTTCCCTGTGGTCTGATGGTAATTTCGTCTGAACCAAAGAAACTTTCAAAAATCTTATTATTAATCTTAATCGGCAAAGCAAAAGGCTGACTATCCTTTGTTTGCTGGTCAATTTTATCTTTCCAGTTATCTTTTAATGCTTGTTGTTGTTCATATTCAAGGTATTCTTCTAATGTCATCATCGAAGAAGGTCTATAATCAATTCCAGACGTTCCGATAGTTTCACGGAAAACGTACGTACCTGTTTTAGGGTCGTAAACAATTGTTTTTTGGACATTCGATGGATCTCCCAAATCAAAACTTTGCTTTTCATTTTGGGTAGGATCATACACAGGTTTAATCGGATACCTCAAGGTATCGTTTTGAGCAAGTATAGTTGTACCAGAAAAAAGTAATAAAATCAATATCTTGATTTTCTTTAAATGTCCCATAAGTAGAATATGTGCCTTTGTTTCCAACACTTATAATATTTTCAATGCTTCTTTAATTATCTTTTCTACACTATCGTCACTTTGAGCGACTTTGTCAATTGCTTTTTCGGCATTTTTCTTGTCAAACCCAAGTGAGACCAATGCTGTTAACGCATCAAATCGATTTGTATTGCTTTGAACAAAAATATTTTCAGATGAAAAATTCATTTTTAACACTTTGTCCTTTAAATCGATGATTACGCGTTGCGCTGTTTTTGCTCCAATTCCTTTAATGCTTTGGATTGTTTTTACATCCTCCACTTGAATAGCATGTGCAATTTCCTCTGGAACAAGTGAAGAAAGCATAATCATAGCTGTGTTTGGTCCGATTCCTGAAACAGAGATTAGATTTTCAAACATTTGTCTTTCTTCGATTGTAGCAAATCCATACAATAAGTGTGCGTCTTCACGAATAATTAATTTCGTAAAAATTTTAATGGATTCATTACTTCCAATTCCTGAAAAAGTATTCAGTGAAATGCTGACAAAGTAACCAACACCATTGCATTCTACAATGATGTTGGTTGGATTCTTCTCAATTAGTTTTCCGTTTAAGTGGTGTATCATAGGTTATTTATTTCCAGCGTCAACAACGGCAACTTTTACCATATTGATAATCTCTCTCACAGATGCTCCCATTTGAAGCACGTGAACAGATTTTTTCAAACCAATTAAAATTGGTCCTACCGCATCTGATTCAGTAATCTCTTGCAACAGTTTATATGCGATATTTCCAGACGATAAATTCGGGAAAATCAGCGTATTTACATTTTTATTTGCTAGTGTTGAGAAACTAAATTTCTCATTCATCAAGTCAGTATTCAACGCGAAATTTGCTTGCAACTCACCATCAACAACTAGTGAAGGGTAGTTTTTATGCAAAATCTCTGTTGCCTTAGCCATTTTTTCAGGATCTACTCCTGAAGAAGAACCAAAATTAGAATAAGATAGCAGTGCAATACGTGGTACAATTTTGAATTTACGCATTGTTTTAGCAACATTGACTGTAATTTCGGCAATTTCCTCAGCTGTAGGATCCAAATTCATTGTTGTATCAGCTAAGAAAAGTGGTCCACGCTTCGTATTTAAAATATACATTCCTGCAAGAATATTCACGTCCTTCTCCAATCCAATTGTTTGGATAACAGGTTTTACAGAAGAACGATAATTACGTGTTAATCCAGATATCATCGCATCTGCATCACCACTATCAACCATCATTGCGCCAAAATGGTTTCGCTCACGCATCAATTGAATTGCTTCAAACTCAGTCACTCCCTTACGCTTGCGTTTCTCAAAGAATTTTTTACCGTAAGTCGTTCTTCTTTCTGCCTCTTCTTTTGATTTTGGGTCAACAATTGTAACATCATTGAAATCTAAATTGTATTCTTCAATGAGTTTACAAATTACTTCTTTGTTTCCTAATAAAATCGGGTAAGCAATCCCCTCATCACTTGAAGTTTGTGCAGCTTTTAATATCTTGATATTATCTGCTTCAGCGAAAACAACACGCTTTGGATTTTGTTGTGCTTTAGCAGTCAAATTACGAATCAATTTATTATCCAACCCGAGGCGTTTTTTCAACTCCATTTCGTAAGCATCCCAATCTTTAATCGGATTCTTAGCTACACCCGATTCCATTGCTGCTTTGGCTACAGCAGGAGCCACATAGTATATCAATCGAGGATCTAATGGTTTAGGAATGATTGACTCACGACCAAAAGTAATTGACTTCTCATTGTAAGCTTCAATTACTTCTTCAGGAATTGTTTCTTTTGCCAATGAAGCAACAGCATGCACGGCTGCCAATTTCATTTCTTCGTTGATTGTAGTTGCACGAACATCCAATGCTCCTCTAAAAATGAAAGGAAAACCTAATACATTATTCACCTGGTTAGGATGGTCAGAACGACCTGTTGCCATGATGATATCAGGACGTACACTCATAGCATCTTTGTACGAAATCTCCGGTTCTGGATTTGCCAATGCAAAAACGATAGGATCTTTCGCCATAGCTTTGATCATGTCTTTGTTTACTAAACCTGCACGCGATAATCCTAGGAAAACATCTGCTTTTTTGAAGACATCAGTAAAAGCAACATCTTTTGTATGAACAGCAAAAAATTGTTTGTATTGATCCAAATCCGTTCTTCCTTTGTGGATTAACCCTTTTGAATCGTA
>DATGOZ010000016.1:0-2849 GCA_035305395.1 Taishania sp.
AAGACTATCAAAAATCCAGATACAAACCCACCTAAAATAATTCCCTTCCCTTTTCCTAAACGTTCTCTTTCCAATGGATAAATAGGCTTATCAATAACTGTTATCACAGGAGTCTCGTCCAACAGTTTCATCTTTGCTACTTCTAAATTTTTAACCAATTCTTGTAGCACTACCATACTCATTTGAGCTTGAGCTTGATGCTTACTTGAAGCTACACGTTGCACATTCATCGCAGGATTCAATCCAAATACATTATCAGAGGCACTAGCTGCTCCACTCATAGAATTAAACAAAACAGATCTTACAGAATCTACTTGATATTCGAGCATATTGACCGAATTTTGTGTTTTTTCGGTTTTTGATTTCAAATAATACTCAGAAGCAACATCCATTAATTCAAGTGGGAAATTCTTTGAAAAAACCTCACTCTCACTATTAACTTTAATCAATAACAGTGAATTTTTAGAATTCGGTTCAGGAACAATCAATTCGCTTTTTTTTATTAAATTAGTATATATTGTCCCTAATATACTATCCTTCTCTCGTGAATATTTAGAACGATCTTCACCAACTTCAAAACGAATATTTTTCAGCTTAGGATCTTCATTCCAATCTTCTCGCAATTCATATGTATCAATATACAATTCTGCATACGTTTTGCTTGAATACTCCTTTTCTCTAACAGGACTTAACAACGCTTCTTCAACCATTGTTCGAGTTTTGAGCAATTCGACTAAATTGGAAGACGCAAAAAGTGATCCACCACCCGCTGTACCAAATCCAAAGCTCATAGCTAATCCTGCCAAACCACCACCAGCTTTAGATTCTTCTTCAACGATAAAAGTTAAAGAAGCTGTGTAACTAGTCTTTGAGCGGAGAGAAATTAACAATCCTAGTATTGCTCCAACAAGAACAACAGCCAAAATAATCTTCCATTTAAAAACCAAATAGTTACAAATCTCCTTTATCTGAAAAACCAAATCTTTTACTGTTATCTCTTTTTCTGCCATATTTATTGCTGTAAAAGTCTAACAATTGCTAATGTAATCGAACCTAAACCTGTGATAGCAGATCCAATACCTATAACTTCAGAAGCTGACATTCTTGGTCCCTTACGTTTATGTTCTGGTTTTTCCGGTACTACAATTTCACTTCCAGGGACTACCTTCGGATATTTACGAATACCCATAAATGATTTCGTTTCTTTAGCTTGTCCATTTGGATAGATAATATAAACTCTTTTTTTAAATGGATCGTTCCCAAAGCCTCCTGCTGCTGAAACATAATATTTCAATCTATGATTGGCATAAGGAATCTCAGAATTGCGTTCTACATGTCCAACAACCAAAACTGTTCCACGTTTAATACCTACAACAATTCTATCTCCCGCCTGAAGCGCAAAGTTTTTTTCACTTTCAGGTGCTTTCAAAATTTTATTATAATCAATCGGAATGATTATTTCTTTTCTATGTAACAGTTCACCTGTTTCATCATATTGTTCTATCTTTCTAACAACACGAATTGCATTCAAATCTGCATCATATTTGAATCCTCCAGATCGTTCGATAACATCAAGTACTCTTTCTTTTTTATCAGACACAACATAATCTCCAGGGTATTCTACAGGACCAACTATTGTTACTGTCTTTTGCTTTTCGAAAATAGGTTTTGCCCGAATATTAACAATATCATGTGGTCCAATCGCTAAATTTTTAGACTGATCAACTAATAAGGTATCAATCTCCCATTGCTTGACCACGGACATTTGTGTAAAATCTCCTGCTTTTTCATCCTTAATAATCACTGAAGAAATTTCGAGATGCTTTGACGCCATTTCAGTAAATCCTCCAGCTAATAAAATCAAGTCATACAAAGTCATATTTTCAATATACGGATATGAACCACTATTTTTGACTTGACCGCCAATATATACTGTTGATTGATTTTTAAAATCAAAAGACGAAGAGATAACTAACTCATCGTTTTTTTGTAAGTTAAGCGTTCCATCGACGACATTAACATCAACCAATACCTTTGTTAAATCTTCTTTCTCACGGATTAACACTGCTCGAGTTGTATAAGCATCCGGTCTAAACCCTTCAGCTTTACTGATAAGATCAGCAACAGTCATTCCTTCAACAAACTCATAATCATCTGGTCGATATACAGCACCTCTAATAGATACTTTATTATCAAATTTTGCTAAGTTCTGAGACACCTTAAAGACATCTCCTAATTCAGGAGTGTATGCATTATACTTTTCTTCAGTCATATCAATGACCCTCATACCATCATCCGTATTCTGAATAAGTTTGATATTTTTTCGATATGCAGCTTCATCAAATCCACCACAATATTCAAGGAGATCATTAAACTTTTCTCCTGGCAACAATTCATATACCCCTGGACGTTTAACATTCCCCTCTATACTTACTCGAATATCATAAACTGGAATTCGAATTAAATCATTCTCTTGTAAACTAACATTTTCGGATTGATCTCCTGTAGTTAAAAACTTATAAATGTCGATCGTTTGAATTACTTTATTATTACGAATAAGTTCAATTTTTCGATACGTTCCATGTTGATTAGGTCCACCCGCTGCATGTAACGCATTAAACACTGTTGCTAATGAAGAAACGGAATATGTGCCCGGTCTTTTAGCACCTAGCACAGTAACGCGAATAGTTCGCATATTTGTAAGTGTAAGCGAAAGATGGGACTGCCCAGAATTTAGTGACGAATAAATCTTACTACATGCTTTTTTAACCTCCACTTTGGCAGCACCATAAGTCAACCCTGCAACATGTAATTGACCAACAATCGGAAGATTAATCTTTCCTTCCTTT
>DATGOZ010000017.1:0-3749 GCA_035305395.1 Taishania sp.
AGCATTGAGACCATATAATTGGTTGAAGTGTCTAAAGGAATTTGGAGTTGAACCAATTGTAGTGACACGACAATGGGACAACAAATACGGAAATGCGTTCGATTATATTGCTCCAAGTGCAACAACCGATACCATTATTGAGCATACAGAGTTTGGGACAATTATTCGTGCACCATTTAAACCAACAATCAGTAATCGGTTGTTGTTGAAATACGGAGAAAATAGATTTCGTTTGCTAAGAAAAATCTTAACGGCTATTAATGAAGTGTCTCAGTTTATGTGGATTTGTGGTCCACGAAAAGAACTGTACAAAGCTGCCGATGTTTATTTGAAGCAGAACAAAGTGGATGGAATTATTGCGACAGGTGAGCCTTTTGTCTTATTCTATTACGCTAAAAAACTTGGGAAACGATACACGATTCCGTGGATAGCTGATTATCGAGATCCATGGAGTAAGTCTAGTTTAAAAGAAATAAGTAAAATATACTTTGGATGGAGTAGAATGTTGGAAAGACGGATTGTTTCATCAGCTAATAAGATTATTAGTGTTTCTCCATTGGTTGAATTTAAAATTCGAAAAAACATTATCCAGGTTCCAATTGTTGAAATAGGAAATGGGTTTGATGCAGATTCTGTTGGTCAAATTACAAACATAAGTCAAGGGACTGAATTTTTTCGAATTGCTTTTGCTGGAACAATTTATGAATGGCATCCATGGAAAAGCGTTGTAAAACAAATTGTTGAATTTAATAAAAAGTCACTAACAACAAAGGTTTTTTTAGATTTATATGGAACGAATATTCCAACTGAAATAGAAGAATATTTGAATTCATTTGACGATACGGATACTATGAATATTCGTGTTTATCCTAAGATTGAAAATCATAATTTGTTGAAGAAATTATCTGAATATAATGCAATGCTCTTATTTAATGATTATGATATCATTGGGACTAAGATTTACGATTATTTAGCTTTAAGAAGAAAGATTATATTTTGCTATTCAAATGATTCAAATGCTATTAAGCTTAAGGAACAATTTTATACATATTTTGATGTTGATTTTGGAGGGATTAGACCTCAAATAGATATCATTCAACAGACCAACTCAGGTATTATTGTTGAAAACGAACAACATTTACAACAAGTTTTATTGGAGTTGGTACAAGAATTTGAAGCAACTGGACAGATTGCGTGTAATTCGCATGGGGTTGAAAACTATTCACGAAAAATTCAAGTTCAAAAGTTAGCGGAGATCGTGAAACAATTGTCGAAAAATTAGAGGTGAAAAAATGCGTAAGTGTCTGTTTTTTTATTGTTTTTAGCTTCCCTAATTTTTTCAAGATTGAATCAACAAAACACAATTTGTTTACATTTGTCGTGTAATTAGCCTAAAAGTCATCGTTAACTATTATTTGCTTATGCTAACTGAAGAGTACCGCGTGTGCCAGCGCTGTGTAATGGACACCACTGATTCACAAATCATTTTTGACGAAAAAGGAAACTGCAATCACTGTGAATCGTTTCTGCATACCATACAGCAACATGCATACCGACCAGGTATTTCTGAAAAACAATGGCTGAAAATTGTTGAACAAATCAAAAAGCGAGGTAAGGGAAAGCAATATGATTGTTTAGTTGGTGTAAGTGGTGGAGTTGATAGCAGTTATACCGCCCATTTGTGTAAAGCGTATGGTTTGAGACCTTTGTTGATGCATATAGACAATGGTTGGGACACAGAAATTGCGATAAAAAACATCACGGCTTTAGTTGAAAAGCTCGGGTTTGATTATGTGAGTTATGTTATAGACTGGAAAGAGTTTAAAGAAATTCAGTTAGCTTTTTTGAAGTCATCCATTGTAGATTTAGAATTTCCTACAGATATCGCCATTGCGGCGGCAAATTATCAAATTGCGAGTAAATACAAAATCCCAACGATTTTGTCTGGTGGAAATTATTCAAGTGAAGGAATTTTGCCATTGACGTGGGGATATCATGTGTCTTATGACATGAAATTGTACAAACACATTGTGAAGACCTACGGGAATGTTCAGCTCAAAAAGGTGCCAACAGTTGGTTTACTCGGTAGCTTTTATTACAAGTTTATCAAAGGTATCAAAACATTTTACCCACTGAACTATATTCCATTCAACAAAGATGAAGCGAGAGACGTGTTAATGGAAAATTATGGATGGAGAAGCTACGGCGGGAAACACCACGAATCTACAATTACGGCATTTTGGCAATCGTATGTCATGCCAACGAAATACAAGTTTGATTATCGAAAGGCAACCTATTCTTCTCAGATTTGCAATCAGCAATTAACACGAGATGAAGCATTGAAAATGTTGCAAGATTTACCATATAATGAGGAAAAAATCGCTGCTGAAAAACATTATATCGCAAAGAAATTTGGAATTTCATTGGAGGAATTTGAGGGATATTTGAATGATAAACCAAAGACGTATTTAGATTTCCCAAACAACAAAAAACGCAATGAATGGATTTTCAACTGTTACAAACGATTGAAAAATAAAAAAGTGAGTTAATTCCTACTTGAATGAAAACAAAAGTTGTAATTGTTGACTACACCATGGGAAATGTTTTCTCACCCCCGAAAATTTATGGAGTTCAGCACTGATTGCTTTACCATTTTTGTTGCTTAAAACCGTTATGATTTTGAAAGAACATAAGGAAAATAATGCTACTGTTAGAAACTAATTTTCCTTATTCCTTCAATTTTTTACTCTTAACAGGATTTTACATGAGCGATTTTAGTATAGCAGTTGCAATTTGCGTTTGTCCCTCTTCGCTTGATAGTAATTTCAAATCTTCATTATTACTCAAAAATCCGAGTTCGATTAGCAATGTTGGAATAGATTGATCCAATTTAAAAACTTGAAAGTTTGATGATTTGATCGTTACGTTATGATTGATATCTTTGATAAAAGCTTGTAATTTATCAGCATAAGGTAAGGCAATTGCACCAACATTTTCATCACTTGAATGATAAATTTCCATCCCTGAAAGACTCTTGTTTGGAGCTTTGTTTACGTGTATGGATAAGATTAAACTTGGTTGAATGGATTTCACCATTGCAACTTTTTCATCATATGATAAGAAGTGGTCTCCATTTCGAGTTAAGACAATTTCAAATGCTTCAGCGGCATTCATTGCTTTTAATTTATTTGCAATTTGTAAGGTGATTTCTTTTTCAGAAAATCCATCAATTTGAGCTCCTATGTCATCTCCTCCATGACCAACGTCAATGAGTATAACTTTCTTTTCTCGAGAAGAGAAACTCATTGCCACGACAGCAAACGAAACGACAAAGATTAACAAGAATACGTTTTTCATAATTTAAGAATTAAAAGTTTTTTCTAAATTACGACTTTACATATTGTAAATCAATTAGTTTTTGATTTTTTATTAGCTAGAGTTTGTGGAAAAGTGGAAACAGCCGATTTCATCACTTATTGATAGAATTTGTCGATTAATCTTTAATTCGTCGCTTTTTGATGGTTTGCTTGTACATTGCATTGCGATAAATAATCGGGAAAACGAGTAGCGTGAAAATTGTTGCAGTTACCAATCCTCCAATAATCACAATAGCCAACGGTTTTTGACTTTCAGAACCAATTCCCGTACTCATTGCTGCAGGCAAAAGACCAATCGCTGCCATCATGGCTGTCATCACAACAGGTCGTGTACGTACCTTCACAGCTTCGACAATTGCTTGATTGATGTTG
>DATGOZ010000018.1:0-3789 GCA_035305395.1 Taishania sp.
TAGAAAATTTTGATCCAATTATTCCTGATGCATACCAAGGGGTGGATTTTTTATTGCTTGGAAATTTAAGTCCACAAGTACAACGTCAAGTAATCGAACGCTTGAATACTCGTCCAAAGTTAATTGCAATGGATACGATGAATTTTTGGATGGATATTGCATTGGATGAACTGAAAAAAACATTGGCTTTAGTGGATATATTAATCATTAATGACGAAGAAGCACGCCAGCTATCTAAAGAATATTCTTTGGTAAAGGCTTCTAAGGTTATTCGAGCGATGGGACCAAAATTCTTGATTATTAAAAAAGGAGAGCATGGAGCTTTATTGTTTCATGAAGAGAAAGTGTTCTTTGCTCCTGCATTACCACTTGAAGATGTTTTTGATCCAACTGGAGCAGGTGATACATTTGCTGGTGGATTTATGGGGTATATTGCTGCAACAAAAGACACTTCTTTCGAGAACATGAAACGAGCAATTATTGCTGGTTCAGCATTAGCTTCTTTCTGTGTTGAAAAATTTGGTACGGAGCAACTTTTAGCAATTACAAAGAAAGATGTTGAAGAAAGAATTGAAAAATTCGTGAAGTTGGCTAACTTTGATATGTTACAAACGATTTAACAAAATGTCTTAGTCGTGAAATTCACAATTGAATACATTTTAATCAAATAATATGAAAGAGACTGCTTTTTTAGATGAGCTAAAAAACTTGACATCACAAAGTGATTTGATTCAAGTTGGGAGAGAAGTGAATGAATTGAATGCTCGTTTCGAAGATTTTGTAATTGAAGAAGAAAGAAAATTACAGATTGCTCAACTTGATGCTCAAGAAAAAGGAGAAGAAATTCCCGAAAATTTAGAATTAGCTAAACTAAAAACTGAGTTTAGGGAGGAGTTGAGATTGTATCGCGAAAAGAGAAAAGCATTGTTGGATGCCAAAAATGCAGAAGAATCGCAAAATCTCGCTAAGAAAAGAAGTTTGATTAAAAAATTGACTGATACAATTCAACAAGAAGAACATATTGGAGCGGCTTTTAGTGCATTGAAAGAAATTCAGGAATCTTGGAAAGAAATAGGAGATATTCCTCGTGATAAACGAGATGAAATTCAATCAGAGTATTCACGATTAATTGAAGATTTCTTCTACAATATCAATATCTACAAGCAGCTAAAAGAACATGATTTGAAACGCAACTTGCAGATGAAGCAAGAAGTAATTCAAAAACTCCAAGCATTGAAAGACCTTCCAACAATTAAAGAAGTAGAGACTCATTTGAAGGCTTTACAAAATGATTGGGAAGATATTGGACCTGTTTCAAATGAAGAATGGGAAAAATTGAAAGATGAGTATTGGAAAGCAGTACATGCATGTTACTCTAAAATCAATACTTTCTACGAAGAGCAACGAACAATTTTGAATGAAAATTTAAACAAAAAGAGAGCGTTAGTTACTGTACTGAAAGAGTACATCGATCAGTTGCCAGAAAAACAAGATACTAAGTTTTGGGATAAAGCCACAGCTCATGTGCTTCAGATTCAAGAAGATTGGAAAAAAATTGGTTTTGGTCCAAGAAAAGAAAATGAAGAATTGTGGGTGGCATTTAGAGAACAATGTGATCGTTTCTTTGAGTTAAAGAAAAACTATTTTGCTTCTCTTCAAGAAGTTTTTGATCAGATCGCTCAAAAGAAAAAAGAAATTATTGAAAAAGCACATGCCCTAAAAGAATCAACAGATTGGAAAAATACAGCCAATCAATTGGTAAAATTGCAAAAACAATGGAAAGATTTAGGTAACTCAGGACCTCGATTTGAACAAAAATTGTGGAAACAATTTAGAGCTGCATGTGATGTTTTCTTCGATAATAGACAAAAGCATTTTCAGGAAACTAATCAAGAATTTGAAAATAATTTAAGGGCTAAATTGGAAGTTATCGAAAAGATTAAAGCATTTAAATTGCCTGAAGATAAAAAAGAAGCAATCAATTCTTTGAAAGCTTTTGCAGATGAATTTAATGCTATCGGTAAAGTTCCAATGAAGGAAAAAGATGTTGTATATAAAACATTTAAGACAGAACTAGATAAACATTATGCTGATTTGAAATTAGAAGGTGAAGAAAAATCTAAAGTAATGTTCCAAGCAAAATTGGATACAATTGCAAGCAGTCCTGAAGCTTCTAAGTTATACGCAAGAGAAAAAGCAGATTTACGTAAGCGAATTGAAACATTGCAACACGATATTCTTCAACTTGAAAACAACCTTGGTTTCTTTGCCAACTCAAAAGGGGCGGAGTCTTTAAAGAAAGAAGTTGAGAAGAAAATTGAAAGAGCTAAAGATGAAATTGTATCCATTCGTGAAAGAATTAAAATGATTCCGAATGAATAAGTTTTATAACGCCCTTTTATTCTTATTGTTTGTTCCAACTATGTTGTTGGCAATCATAGTTGGATTAGACGTACCCCTTCCTTTTTTACACACAACGGGAGCTAATTTGCCATACAAAAATGAAGCTTTTATAGTGTTGGGAATATTTATGTGCCTTACCAATGTAAGGAGAAGTATGCGTCGTTGGATTGCAATGAAATTGGTAAACCAAATTGAAAAATACACATGGAATTCTGTTGTGAGCAAGGAGCGTATTAAACGAGTGTTGCTCTATAATTATTTGGAAGCATTCATTATGTTCTTCTCTGCCTTAGGTCTTTATTTTTTAGCCGATGAAGCAATCGTGCCTGCAATTGTTTTATTCGTTTCTTCAATTGATGAGGTGTTTTTTGCGATCTACGGGAAAGCAGCAAACAAATTTAGATTGGGTTTCACATCAAAAGCTTTGTTAGCCGGTGACCGTGATGTTACTGTTATTTATTTTAAAGGATTGAGAAGAGTTTCTATCCATCAACAAACACTTTATTTTGACTTTAAGGATGATTTACATATGAGATTTCCGATCGATTTAATACCTGTCGAAAGTCGAGAAGATTTCTTCAAAAGTTTTATTTCAAATATAGATGAATCAATAGTTTATATTGAGAACAATATACCTAGGTAAATAAAAAAATTATCATATTTTTTTGAAAATGTGAATTTTAGATATATCTTCGCGCCGCCTACTTTTATATTGTTTGTAATATTTCGAGGTGCTTATTACAACTTGCTGACATTTAATAGAAATTGTTGCAGATAATGATTTATCTATGATTATTGACTAATAAATGTAATTAAACCATGAAATTCACTGAAAGTTTTAAGAGAACTGATGTTTTCTTTGTTTGTTTTATCTCACTACTTTTCTCGTTATTTAATAATAACTTTTCATTCGCCCAAGATTATTATTGGGTTGGTGGTTCAGGAAACTGGAGTGATATAAATCATTGGGTTACTACATCTGGGGGAACTACAATCCATGCAACTGTTCCTGGACCGAATAACAATGTCATATTTGACGCCAACAGTGGTTTCACTTCTGGTAATAATAAAGTAACTGTCGATGTGATAGCTAATTGCCATGATATGACTTGGGTTGGTGCACAAGCCACTCCAATTATTATTGGAACTGCTAGTAATCCTTTGAATGTATATGGTTCTATGACGCTTCAAAATGATATGGAGTATAGGATTACTAGAACTAATTTTTTATCAAATGATTTAGGAGAGGAGATAACAACGAATGGGGCGATAGTAGGTTATGCTAATTCAGATATTTATTTTGATGGAGATGGGAGTTGGAGTTTTATGGATGATTTTACAACTTTATCAAGGATGACTCATCGTAAAGGGACGTTGATTACCAAT
>DATGOZ010000019.1:0-6830 GCA_035305395.1 Taishania sp.
TTGCGCACTGTTAAACGATACAAGCGCATTCAATGTCAAATACTCCGAATATGAAGCAAAACCTTCGTTGATCCAAATATCCGCCCATGAAGCACATGTTACATTATTACCCCACCATTGATGTGCCAATTCGTGTGCAGTCAATGTACGCTCAAAAAAGCCTTGTGTTGTCATAGTTTGGTGTTCCATTCCCCCTGAAAGTGGTGCAATACAGTGTCCGTACTTCTCATCTTGAAATGGATAAGGTCCATAAACATCTGCAAACAATTCAATCATATCAACCGTTTGATTGATGTCATTTTGATAATATGGTAAAAAATCAGGATTGTCATAAATGAAATTTTGAATCATCACAGGCTCTGTTGATCCAGCTGGATTTGCAAAAATGGTATACTCTTGGTAATTGGAAACTGCAACTGAAATCAAATAGTAAGCAATCGGATGACGGTGCATCCAATGGAATGTTTTGAATCCAGGTTCTACTGTCACACTATCCAATTTCCCATTCGATCCAGCCATTAAGTCATCAGGAACTTTCACAGTCACGCGACAAGAATCAGCTTTATCTTTCAAATCTTGTTTACAAGGAAACCATTCAAACGCAGAAAAAGGCTCCGACAAGGACCAAGTAACGCGATTTCCCCAAGAAGGAGAAACATCGTTTGTCATTCCTGATCCACCCAACGGGTTTGTAGCAGCAGTTGGAGCTGTACCAGCATAATCAATCGCAATAACAAACTCATCTCCTACATTCAAATTTAACGGAACAGAAATTGTAGATCCGTTACGAACATACGTTGAAATTGAATTACCGTTAACCTTCAAATCGTTAATTAAGTATCCTGAGAAAAACTCCAATAAAGCGGAATCAATTGCTTGCATTGCTTTTGCATGAATTTCAGTTATTCCTTCTAAAAATGTATTCTGATTCGACATTGTCAAATACAAATTGTAGAACGTCACATCATACTTTTTTTGTTGTTCAACCTGTAGTGCTGAAATGTAAGGACTAATTTTATTGGTATTTAGGTACTTTACACGCTTCGAACAATACGGTGTATTTTCTTGTGCAAATCCGGTAATTGCAATAATTCCGACAAATAAGGAGAATAAAATTTTTCGCATCGAGTTAGATTTAAACTATAAATGTAATCACTTCTGTTTAACTATTCCAATTAAAATAAAAATCTTGCGAATCAATGGAATCACTAAAAATACCATAATCGGAACGACAATCAACGTAGTGATCAATGTTTTGATAGCAAAATGCCATTCACCAATAAAAGGTTTCAATAAGGAAGATACAATCAACAAAACGGGATATAAGCCTATCCAAATAATTGCTGATTGAATAATTTTTTCTTTCATGTAAAACTTAGCTATTTTAAGAAATTAGCCACACTTATCACATCCACAATCGGTGTTTTTCTTTTTACCAAACTTTTTAACTAGTTGATAAATCAAATAACCAACAGCTGCTGTAACACAAATGATAACTAATACTACTTGCATGACTATGACAAAATTTGGAATGAAATAAATGCCCCCAAGTATGCTAGAGCGCCAAATAGGAACAACTGAATTAATGGCCATTTCCACCCACCTGTTTCACGTTTCACAACAGCTAATGTTGCCATACATTGCATTGCAAACACGTAAAAGACCATCAATGATACACCTGTCGCAAGGGAGTAAACCTGTGAACCATCAGCGCGCTTTTCTTTGAGTAACTTTTGTCGCAATGGCAAATTCGCTTCACCATCATCGTGAACAGCGTAAATTGTCGCCAAAGACCCAACAAATACTTCGCGAGCAGCAAACGAAGTAATCAAGGAAACACCAATTTTCCAATCATAACCCAGGGGAGCAATAATCGGTTCGATTGTTTTTCCCATGATACCAATGTATGAATTCTCGAGATTAGTACTCGCAATCATGTCTGCAGCTGCTTCTTCATCGACTTCATTTTCTTGAATGTATTGTTCTGCTTGTGCCACAGCTTTTTCCATTCGATCAGAAGGGCCGTAAGTTGCCAAAGTCCACAAAACTATCGATATCGCCAAAATTATTTTACCCGCACTTAGTACAAACACCTTCACCTTTTCAAACACTGTAATTCCAACATTTCCCCAACGAGGTTGTTTGTAAACGGGCATTTCCAGCATCAAATAACCTTTTGACTTTGTTTTGATGAATAGTTTCATACACCATGCAACTAACAATGCTGAAATCAATCCAAGAGCATAGAGACCAAACAACACCAAACCTTTAAGGTTTAATCCTAAAATTGTTTGATCTGGAACAACCAAAGCAATTAGCAAAGTATAAACTGGAATACGAGCCGAACAACTCATCAACGGTGTAACCATAATCGTAATAATACGCTCTTTCCAATCAGAAATCGTTCTTGCCGCCATAACACCAGGAATTGCACATGCAACACCCGACATCAAGGGAACAACACTTTTACCATTTAAGCCAAACGGTCGCATCAAACGATCCATGATGAAGACCACACGTGCCATATAACCCGTTTCTTCGAGAATTGCCAAGAAGAAAAACAAAATTGCAATTTGAGGGATGAAAATCACAACCCCTCCAATTCCGGGAATAACTCCTTGAGAAATCAAATCGTTGAATACGCCTTCAGGCATCGTTACAGCAACCCATTCACTCAACTTTCCAAATTGTTCGTCGATCCAATCCATTGGAATGGATGAGAATGAAAAGATAAATTGAAAAATCGTCAGTAAAATAATAGCAAATGTCAGATAACCGAAAACTGGATGAGTCAAAAAACGATCGACTTTCGTACTGCGGTTTTCACTAACAGCAACCTTCGGTTTTTGAACTACAACCTCATCCAAAATTGTATCAATCTTCGCAAATCGCTCTTCAGCTTCAGCCTCTTGCGCTTGCTTATCTTCAATTGGATTGAGTTTCGCATTAGCAATAAAGGTTGCGTGTTTTGTTTTGTCAAACGATGTTTGTGTATCCGAAATTGCTTGTAAAATTCGATCACGACCTAGTTTAATTCGCGCATTACTTGCAACAACTAGTGTTTGCGGGAAATATTTTTGAATGGCTTCTTGTGATATTGAAACGCCACTTTTATCGGCAACATCAATCATATTCAAAACCATCACAGTAGGCAATCCTAAATCGTAAATTTGAGAGAACAAGAACAAGTTTCTACGCAAATTAGATGCATCGAGCACTACGACAGCAACATCAGGAAAATCTGTGTGATTCGAGTCAGACAAAACATTGTACACAACACGTTCGTCTTCAGAATGAGGATAAATACTGTAAGTTCCTGGAAAGTCAATCAAACTATGTGATTCATCGCCAATTTTAATTGTACCTTGCTTCTTTTCCACCGTTACACCAGGAAAATTTCCTACATGTTGACGGAGACCAGTTAGCAAATTAAAGATTGAACTTTTTCCAGTGTTGGGATTTCCCAATAAGGCTACTTTCATCATCAATGAGTTTTCAATTGGACAGCACTTGAATTAGATTCGCTTCGGATTTACGCAACGAAAGAACAAAACCTTCAATATCTACAGCAATTGGATCACCTAGAGGAGCTGTGTAAAGAACATTCAACTTACTTCCTTTTGTCAACCCAAATTCCAACAATTTTGAACGAAGTTCATCTCCTTCAATTGAATCAACGATTACCGAAGAACCTTTTTTAACCTCCCCCAATTTAGAGCATTTACGCATTTCAAACTAGCTTACAATATTTACCGTAAAGTTAGTCATTTTACCCCATTTATTGAGGGCTATTTAGAAAGATTATGAATTAAGTTTATTTTGCTAACCACAAACTTGGATTTAAACTCGAAACTACTGAACCATCTACTTTGTGAATCTCAAAATGCGAAGTAGATAAAGATGCTCCATCATTGTAAACCAAAGACCCTATCACCTGCTTTGTGTTTACTTTTGAGCCAACCGTTACAAACACACTACTCAAGTTACTGTAAACCGTACGGTAATTACCATGTTTAACAATCACTACCTTCCCTGCACCAGGAATATTGATGACAGAAGAAACCTCACCATCAAACACTGCTCTAACTTGTGCATTTTTAGGTGCAGCAATGTCGATACCGTTGTTATTTGTAAAGACTCCAGGAATTGTTGGATGCGGATTTTTACCATAACCTTCGGTTACATTTCCTTTTTCAACAGGCCAAGGTAACTTTCCTCTGTTTCCTTCGAAGTTCCTACTCAACGCCAAGTTTTCTTTTGTTTCTGGCAATTCAACAGCAGGTGTTGTTTTGGTTGTACTTGTTTCTGTTTCTTTTGTCGTTGTCGTTTTTGTTGAAGTCGTTGTTTTTGCAGTTGCAGCAGCTTTCTTTCTGGCTTCTTCCTCTGCTTTTTTACGTTTTGCTTCAGCTTCAGCAATTTCTTTTTTGATTGCAGCGTCGATTTGTGCTTTCAAATTAGCTCGCTTACGTTCTTCTTCACGCAATTTGGCCATGATCTCACCTTCTTGAGCCTTCAATTGGTTGTAAACCTCTTGTTGTTTCTCTTGATCCTTGATGATTTGCTCACGTTCTAAACGCTTCTCATCAAGCATTTTTGCCTTGTATTGCTTTTCTTTCTCAATATTCTGCATCTCTTCAGCAATCAACTTCTGATGTTGGTCAATTACTAAAAATTGCTTTTTGATCATCTCCTGAATTTTCTCCAAGTATTTAGCCCGTTTGATAGCCTCGTAATAAGTATCTGATGAGAAAATATACATCATCTTTCCATATTTATTACGGTGCTTGTAGGCATAGAGTAACAACTTTTTATATTGTTCTTTTAACGTCTTAATTTTGACATTTAATTCTTCAATCTGAAGTTGCTTTTCCTTAATTTTTAGTTCTGCTCCACGAATTTGATTGTCGTAATTGCGTAGCAACTGCTCACGATAAGCAATCTGGTTGTTCAATAATTTTAACTCATTAAACGAAGATTCAGCATTCGACTTCGTTTTTTCCAATAGCAATTTCGTATTGGCAATATTCTTTTCCAATTGCTGCTGCTCTTTCTTCAATTTCTCACTTGTGGATTGCCCAAACGAGAAACTCAAGATGACACATATCAACCCTATGACGAAACTACTTACAACTTTCATAAGATTCTGGAATTACAATAATCATTTCTTTAGGATTGTTTAACTCCACCTTGTCATAATTAAGATTCAAGGTAATTTTATTTTTTGGTGATTTAATCGTTACAAAAACATGTTTCGGACAATTGTAGCTTACATCATCCCAATAATCGCTGTAATTAATTTCGATTGTCACTTCGTCTTTTTCGCTTTGAACCGCTACTTTTTTCAAATGCTTTAAATCAGATGTCAGCGTATAGTAGAAATGTAACTTATTTCCATCATGTTCCAAAATCGTGGTATAAACCTCTTGACTTTTGGTATTTTCATTTGCAAAATATGTCTGTTCTCTTGAAAAGTTGATTGGCATACCTAACAGCAACTCTTCCAAGTTTTGATAGGTAAAATCAATTCCAAATTGTTCTTTAAAGAAGTTCAAATCTTGCAGGATATAACATTTTTCTTTTTTGTTGGACACTTTTACTGAATCTGGAGTAATCATTGCTGTAACAAGTGGAATTCCAGCATAAGAAATCAACGCGTGAACTGCAGTATCCGCATTGACTTTCAAATTAGCTTTGAATGAAACATTTTGCTTTTTGGAGCTATACTTCGTATCGATTCGTGTTGACAAAAAACTTGGTCTCGCACGATGAATACTGTCCAATGCTTCAACAATTGCTTTAGACTCTAATTTTCTCGATTCGATATCAGTAGCGATTGTCTTAGAACTTCCACAACTACCCAAAACCAAGGATAAGCTAAATAAAACCCCAATAAAACCCCACTTACTCCACATAATATGTTTTATTCACTATTTTTTTATCAATTAATATACTAGTTGACCCTAGTTCTTTAGCTTTAGTCCAATTTTCAACTGCAACTTCTTTTTTGTTCAATTTGTATGAAGCGTCGCCCAAATGCTCAAAGAACAACGGATAGGTTGGATCCAACTCAATTGCTTTTTGGAAATCGTTTGAGGCTTCTTGAAACTTATTCAACTGGAAATAAACCCAACCGCGTGTATCATAATAATTCGATTGATTCGGTGATTTCGCAATTGCCTGATTGATTAAACTCAATGCTAATTCTAAGTCTGTTTTAATTTGTGCCAAACGATATGCAAAGTTGTTTTTTAACAAATTACTCTCTGGGTCAAGTTTGATTGCATCTTTGTAACTCGACTTAGCTAATTCGAATTGTTTCGTTTCAAAATAAGCTTCTGCCAACTGACCTAAAAATTCAGCTTCCATGCGCCTGTCACTCACTACCAAAGATTTTCCGATATTCAACGATTCAATTGCCTCGTCAAATTTCTTCATCTTAGTAGCACTAACTCCATTCAACAAGTAAACCATCGGCATTGTTGTGAAGTAATTCAAACACGCTTTGCTATCTGTATATAAGTCATCCCACAAGCCATTTTGGTACTCTAGCAACAAGACTTGATTCCATATTGGAAACTGTTTCTTTTCATATTGCAACGCTTTTTTGTAATCTTCCAGTGCTCTCAATTCTTTATCGCTATTCATGTAAAAGTCGCCTCTCAAAGAATACGGTTTTGCACTTTCAGGATACATCAAAACCATGGATTCGATTAACTCCAAAGTTTCTTTATGTGTACTCAAGGACGTACCTTGAAGTTCAATCACCAAGGACATCTTAGTGTCAATATCTACATCATTGGATTTAAACCCTTCTTTGTATTCAACAAAAG
>DATGOZ010000020.1:0-3355 GCA_035305395.1 Taishania sp.
ACCTCAACTTATTGTCACATCACCTCTCTATAGAACTTTACAAACGACAACTATTGCTTTTGAACACTTGAATATCCCAATGATTGCAAATCCAGATATACAAGAAACAAAAGCAGGAATACTTGATTGTGATACTGGAATCGAAGCAGAGATTTTGAAAAAAAAATTTCCAAATGTAGTGATGGATCATTTGGAAAAGAATTGGTATCTACCACAAGTGAATGTAGAAACTCGGATACAAAGATTTAAGAAATGGTTGAATGAAAGAAAAGAACAAATTATTGTAGTAGTCTCTCATGCGGTAAGTAAATTGATGAGTCATAATAGGAATATAGGGTATTATACTCTCAATGATCCCAGGTGCACAATTTAAAAATGCTGAAGTTAGAACCTATTTGTTTGATGGGCAAGATTTTAAAGAATATAAAAATTAAAATTTGAATAATAGTTTAAATTTCGGTTAATTAGGCATCATTTGATAATAAAGATGTTTAACCCTTACGAGGGCAAGAACTTGTTTACTGACAGCGAACCATAATTGTACAAAAGTGATGATACATGTCAGGTCAATCTATCAATATTCATTGACCTGGTTGACTGCAATAGTTTCGATGAACATACTAAAAACTATTTTTCTCAATATGAAATCAAATCTACAAGTACACAGTACGGTCGAAACAAGAAATTTTCAATGTGCCCACGTTTCAAAAATCATCAACAATTGAATTTGAATGAATTACAATACTTGCTGAAACTAACTTCCATCATTTCAACAGTTGGATTTGGCTACTGTGATAAAATTGCAGAAGATGTATTAAATATGTATTAAAAGTGTTGATAAAACTAACACTACAATTATATAGTATCATTATATTGGATTTGGGTGTGTAAGGGAATCGCTGATGATGGTTTTCAACATTTGATGAACTTATCACTCCAGCAATTGAGTTTATATTGCTGACAACGGATTGGAACATTGAAGGAATTGAGACAATTGAATTTGAATTTGTGTAAGCAGCTTACTGACATTCTTCACGGGTGGAGCATTAACGCAACCGTCTACTCTTGACCTACGCCTTATGGTGGGATTGCAACGATTCAAGATGCTATCTCTTCAGAAAACCCTTTTGATATTGTTTGCGACATTGTACAAGATAATGTATTATAACAAAACATTTGATGAAATAGAATCAATTCAGAGTTTATTTTATTTTTTGTTTCTTTCTGTAATTCTTCATATATTCTTGTAAATAGGCTCTTCTTTTTTTCTGACTTTGTTCCTTTGATTTTTGCTTCTCATTCTCTTTGTGTTTTATCCAGCTTAAAATTAATTCGTTTTGTAACATTTCATAAAAATCATAAATAGATATTTCTTTGTTGTGCAGCTTTTGAAAAATGACTCTTGCGTTTAATATTGTCATTTGTAATATTAACAGGAACACTTTTCTCTTCCACCAATGGTGGTATTCATTTTTCATTGGTGCCGAGAGCGCTTGTCCGAAAGAGTCCACGAATCCCATTCCAGAATTGTATAATATACTAATTTCAGGAACTATTATTTGCCTCTTTCCACCTTTATATTTTCTAACTGTCTCCTTAAATGGATTGCATTGAATGTTAGACACGAAATTTGTTGGTTTCTTCCCATTGTCCTGCCAACTGGTTATGTACTGTCCATCTTTGGATTTTAATAAAACCCAATCTCCTATCGGTGTAGATTTCATCAATGAATGAACCCAGTCCCAGAACCAGCTTAATCGTGACAGTCTCATTGTAAATACATATCCAAATCCCAGCATGCTGCAAAATGATGCCAAATCGAATGACCCATACATGTTATCACAAAATAAGATAAATGATCCAACAAACGGTACATATTCCGCTAAGGTTAATAAATAATCTTTGCAAAGCTGCAACAGGTTAACATGAACACCGGATTTGCGCATTGTAAATCGAATTAAATAATTGTTTTTGTCCACCATTGCATACCAGTATAATCCTCTTTTGGCAGGCTTTGATGGATCATACTGCTTATGTCTACACCTGCCTTTGAATTTCCGCAATATTTCGTCAATAGACACTTCCTGCGACGGTATCCAGAATTTGATAAATTGCTGATTCAATATTGTTTCCATATAATCCAACAATTTTTCGTCCAAATGCAAGAGTCCGCTGTAAATGGACATCCACAATTTCATTGACATTTTCCTAACGAATGAATTTTCAGCATTCCAGAAGTGCGCAATATTGCGCTTGGGATTTAATTGGGTGAAAATCCAAACTGCGATCCAACCTTTCAGCATATCATCATGAAATTTAAAATCCGGTAAGCTTGGATGTGATCGGATGATGGCCTCATTAATTCCAATTAAAACTGTGTTCCAAATTGATCCCCATAGAAGACAAAAAATATCCGCTGCTGAAGCATCCTTTGGAACTTTATCTGTTGGACCAATTTTTGATTGATCAAATGCGAATGATAGATCATTTGTTAAATACTCAATGGTCGACTTTTCTACACTTGGAATTTCCTTTGCCATTTCGTAGGTAATATTTGTAAAGCTTATCTTGAATTTTTCACGTTCCACTTCTTCTTTTGATTTTAATTTGTCATTTGCAAGCTTTTGATTAGCCCACTCATTTGGATGTGCAGCTCTCATATGGGCTGCAATTCCTCTATTGCCCTTGCATTTTTTATTGCAAACAATGCAAGCTATTAAATTTGATGAATCGGGTTCTATAATTTCATTTAATTCAAATGACGGATGTTCTGTAGCAGATAATACGTGATTTAATTCGCAAAAAATGTCTTTATAAAACTGATTGGATGAATTTTTTTCTTCTACTGATTGTCGGTATTTTTGTTTGTGTTTTTGTTTGATGTGCAAAAACAGCTGACTTTTGGTTTCAAAGGAGTAGTTACAGCTTTCACAATAATAAAAATTCATATTTATGTTAGAGATTATTGATATGACAGAAATGATTGAATGTGATTGTTTATTTTGATTTGTGATTTGACAAGTTCGCGTAAACAAAAATTCACCCTTGGAAGGGTTAAATATGTTATTCGGTCTTTTGTTTCTTTAATGGTGGTTCTTCTTTTGCAGTATCTTGTGCTCCGCTTCGTATCCGATAAAGGTTAATAAGCTGTATACATTTTTCTCTATTAGCTATTGCACATGCTAAATTATTATTTAACTGTAGTGCAGTATCGAATTGTTGTAATGCCAATTCAAATTCTTTACATGAAATATGAATTAATCCCATATTGTTGTATCCCTTTAGTAGATTAACAACGCATTATATTACTTACCACTGCATAATATGGATTAAGTTCTATACACTTCTTACAAAA
>DATGOZ010000021.1:0-7947 GCA_035305395.1 Taishania sp.
TATAAGGGGGATGGTTTCAACACGCAAGTTCAATATTTGAATGCTAGCTTTATCGGTTCATTGGAACAAAGAACTGCTACACTTGAAATGCCGTCTTTACTTTCAATCGGTGGATCTTATGATTTCATCTTTAACGAGAAAAATCGTTTGATTTTAGGATTGGCTTATACAGCAAATTCATTCTCATATGACCAATACCGTATTGGTTTGGATTATGGTTTTTCGTCTGAAAAAGTTGCTTTCAACTTGAGAGGAGGATACGTATTTGAGAAAGGAATGTTTAATGCTGAAAACAGAGCAAATGCTTTGATTGGACCAACAGCTGGTTTTTCTGTTGATGCGTTGGTTGGTGAAAACAAAAGTGCTTTAGGAATTGAGTATACAGCTCGTTTCGCAGGTACATTTGGTGTTATTCATACAATTGGAGCGACTATTAGCTTAAAGTAATATTTTTTATTATATTTGTTTGACAAGAGAGTTCGTATATGGACTCTCTTGTTTTTATATTAAACCGTACTATAATTATGGCACAGATTAATTATTACACAGAAGAAGGATTGCAAAAATTAAAAGATGAATTGCATGAGATGAAAACTGTTCAAAGACCTGCAATTTCAAATCAAATCGCTGAGGCCCGTGATAAAGGAGATTTATCCGAAAATGCTGAATATGATGCAGCAAAAGAGGCTCAGGGTATTCTTGAAATGAAGATTGCTAAACTTGAAGAAATCATCAGCAATGCTAGGATTATTGATGATTCTAACATTGACAATTCTAAAGTTTACATTCTTTCTAAAGTAAAAATTAAGAATGTAGCTAATGGAATGGAGATGGAGTACACGTTGGTTGCAGAGAATGAAGCTGATTTGAAAGCTAAAAAGATTTCTGTAGAATCTCCAATTGGCAAAGGCTTGTTAGGAAAAGCTGTTGGTGATATTGCAGATATTCAAACACCAAACGGTATTGTTAAATTTGAAATTGTTGAAATCTCAAGATAATGGCCTCATTGTTTACAAGGATTGTTAATCGTGAATTACCTGCACATATTGTTGCAGAGAACGAAAAGTTTCTTGCTTTTTTGGATATTATGCCCTTAAAAAAGGGACATGTTCTTGTAATTCCAAAACAAGAGATTGACTATATCTTCGATATTGAAAATGATTTATTGTCAGAAATGATGGTCTTTGCAAAAGAGGTTTCTCATAAGATTAAAAAGGTAATTCCTTGTAAAAAGATTGGTGTTGCAGTTGTGGGACTTGAGGTCCCACATGCTC
This sequence comes from Taishania sp., assembly GCA_035305395.1. Lineage (GTDB taxonomy): Bacteria > Bacteroidota > Bacteroidia > Flavobacteriales_D > Crocinitomicaceae > Taishania. Next base: position 1,275 of record DATGOZ010000021.1, read on the forward strand.
ACATTCATCTAATACCGATTAACAATGTGGACGATATGAATTTCGCAAATCCGAAATTGACACTTCAAAAAGATGAATTGGAAGAAATTGCTCGTCTGATAGTACAAGCGTAATTATCTTGCTATCATCTAGTATCCAATAAAGGAATTGTTTATATGAATTTCGTCAAGGTGTCGGATTCTTTCTAATCGCAACCTCTCTACAATTTATAGAAGAATTCAGATTCTTGAGTTTACTAAATAATCCATGAAGTATGAGATTTTTTTATTTGATACTTAAAATAACGTTGCCTTACTCACTTAGGATGTATTATCCTAGATTGAAGGTCATAAATGGTCCAAAACAAATTTTGGGAAGAACGATTTATGTTAGTAATCATGCGGCTTCTTTTATGGATCCATTTGTGGTTGCAGCAACTCGAAATCCTATTGTTTTTTTCATGACTCGTTCGGATGTTTTTACTCCTATTACGAAGCCAATTTTGTGGGCATCACATATGCTTCCCATTTATCGTGAACATGACGGAGAGGATACAAAGTCTAAGAATGCTGAAGTGTTTTTGAAGTGTTCAAAGGTTTTGAAGTATGGACGTAATTTATTAATCTTTGGAGAAGGTTTTACAGATGATGTTTTTATTCGTCGCTTAAAGCCAATCAAAAAAGGTGCTGTTCGTATTGGATTTACTGCTTTAGAAGACCAAAAATGGAAACATAAAATCTATATTGCAGGAGTAGGTTGTAATTATTCAGAACCGAATTATATGCGTAGTGATTTACTTGTTGCTACTTCTGATAGAATTTGTTTGAATGATTATAAAGAGCAGTATAAACAAAATCCTCAAAAAGTAGTTAACGAGCTGACTAAAGAAATTGAAATTCGCATGCGTAAATTGCTTACACATGTTGAAGATAAAGAAATGGCTCCTTTTCATGAAAATATCATGATTATTACTCGAAAAGGAATGAATGCTAGATGTTCAGATCACAGTATTCCTTTGGAGAAACGATGGAGATACTCACAAGAACTTGCAAATTGGTTTAATGAACATGTAAGTGAGACTAACGAACCATTGATGCAATTGAAAGAGGAGTTAGAATCGTATTTCAAATTGTTGAAAAAGTTACGTTTGGAAGAAAAGTATGTTTATGAATACTTTACTAAAAATGGTTCACGTGCAAAAGAGTTGCTTTTCATGTTAACAATGTGGCCATTTGCTCTACTTGGTTTGATTCACTGTGGATTACCATATTATTTTTCTAAGCGCTTCGTTGAGAAATCATTCAAAAGAAAAGTGTTTTGGTCTTCTGTAAAATTGCTGACAGGTAAGATAACGATGGGATTGCTCAATATTCCTGTGATATTCTTGTTCCACAAATTTGTGTATCCAAGCTATTTATTAGGATTCGTTTATTATGCATGTATCGGTTTATTTGGCTTGGCAGCTTATATGTGGGTTCGAAATTATAAGTCGTTTAAAATCAAAGGTCAGATGAAGAAAATGGATCTTTCTAAGATTTGGAGTAAGCGCACAGAATTGGCTAAAAAGATTAAGGATTTAATTCCTGTTGCATAATATGAGATTGCAGATTGATTAAATAATGGTATTTTAGCTATTTGAATAAAAAAAAAACTATTTTTGCAATTCTAAAAATTAATGTTAAATGTTAGAAAACTTTACTTCTGAAGAATTAAAAAGACAATTTAAGTCCAATAAAAATATGAGATTAGTAACTTACATTGTTGGTGGGTTATTAGTTTTGACAGTTGGATATTTGTTATATTACCAATTTGTTAGCGTGCCGAAAAATAAAAAATCGGAAGATGCATTTTGGTATGGATTAAATCTTGCGTCTAAAGATTCTACAGATTTGGCTATTCAAGAATTGAGTAATCAAGTTAAGAAGTATGATGGATACAAGGGTGGAGAAAATGCACAGTTTATCTTGGGTCGTCAATACATGCAAAAAGGTGAATTCAAAAAAGCTATTGAAACACTTGAAGGAGTAAAAGTAAATGATACTTATGTCTCTGCAATGGTACTTGGATTACAAGGTGATTGTTATAACGAATTAAAAAATTATAAAGAAGCGGCTCGCTTATACAAAAAAGCGGCGAAAAAAAGTGTAAATGAGTACACCACTCCGATGTACTTGTTTAAAGCTGGATTGTGTGCTGAAGAATTGAAAGATTTTGAATCAGCAAAAGCACTTTATGAAGAAATCAAAGATCAATTTGTGAACTTTGCAAATAAGAAGTCAATTGACAAGTATATTGCTAGAGTTTCGAATTTGAAAAAATAATTAAATTATGGCAACTGTTCATCGTAACTTGTCAGAATACAACAAGGATTTTGTTCCTAATGGTGCCGATTATAAAATCGGCATTGTTGTTTCTGAATGGAATGATTCTATCACCATGAACTTATTAGAAGGTGCTAAAAACACGTTAATTGAAAATGGTGTCTTAGAAGAAAATATTGAAATAAGATTTGTGCCTGGAACTTTTGAGTTACCATTGGGTTCACAATTCTTTTGTGAAATGACTAATGTAGATGGTGTAATTGCCATCGGTGTTGTTATCCAAGGAGAAACAAGACATTTTGACTTTGTTTGTCATGGAGCTACATCGGGAATTAAAGACGTTATGTTGAAATACAATAAACCAGTTAGCTATTGTGTTTTAACTGATAATACATTGCAACAATCAATTGACAGATCTGGTGGAAAGCATGGGAATAAAGGAGTGTATTGTGCAATTGCATGTATGAAGATGATTGACCTATACCGTTCTTTTAGAAAATAATCTATGACATTAATCAAATCTATCTCAGGAATTCGCGGTACAATTGGTGGAACAGTTGGTGATGCTCTAACACCTTTGGATGCCGTAAAATTTTCAGCTGCTTACGGAACTTGGTTGAAAGAAAATAATCAAGGAAAATTAAAAGTTGTTATCGGTCGCGATGCTCGTATATCGGGTGAAATGATTTCTAATTTGGTTATTTCAACATTGGTTGGATTGGGAATTGACGTGGTCGATTTGGGATTGTCTACTACTCCTACAGTTGAAGTTGCTGTACCAATGGAAGGTGCACATGGTGGAATTATTTTGACTGCTAGCCACAATCCTAAGCAATGGAATGCTTTGAAATTGTTGAATGATAAAGGCGAATTTATCTCTGCAAAAGATGGTCAGCAAGTGTTAGATCTTGCAGCAAATGAATCCTTCAATTTCGCTGAAGTTGATGAATTAGGTAAGATAACAAAAGACGATAGTTACTTAATAAAACATATTCAAGCTGTATTAGATTTACCTTTGGTAGATAAGAAAGCAATCGAAGAAGCTAATTTTACAATTGTTGTTGATGCTGTAAATTCAACAGGTGGAATTTTTGTGCCAGCTTTGCTTAGAAGTTTGGGTGTGAAAAATGTAATTGAAATGTACTGTGAACCAACAGGTCATTTTCCTCACAATCCAGAACCTTTACCTGAACACTTAACAGATCTATCTCAAAAAATTGTTGAAGTAAAAGCAGATTTGGGAATTACAGTTGATCCAGATGTGGATCGTCTTGCAATGGTTTGTGAAGATGGAACTATGTTTGGTGAAGAATATACATTAGTTGCTGTAAGTGATTATGTGTTGTCACATACTCCTGGAGCAACTGTGTCAAATTTGTCTTCTACGAGAGCATTGCGTGATGTAACTGAAGCTAAAGGACAAAAATATACGGCAGCTGCGGTTGGTGAGGTTAATGTTGTAGAAACGATGAAAGCAACTAATGCAATTATCGGTGGCGAAGGCAACGGAGGAGTTATTTATCCAGCACTTCATTATGGTCGTGATGCATTGGTTGGAATCGGTTTGTTTTTAAGTCATTTAGCACATAAGAAGATGACTGTTTCTGAATTAAGAGATAGTTATCCGAAATACACTATTTCAAAAAATAAAATTGAATTAACACCTGAAATCGATGTTGATCAGCTATTGGTTACTATGGCTGATAAATACAAACACGAAGAGGTTGATACAACTGATGGTGTAAAGATTTATATTGGCAAAGAATGGGTTCATTTGCGTAAGAGCAATACCGAACCTATTATCCGAATTTACTCTGAAAGTGAAAATGAAACTAAAGCAAATGAGCTTGCAGAGCGTATAATGTTGGAAATAAAGAGTTTGATTTAAAAATATTTTGTTTATTTGATGCCTCCAATTTTAATTGGAGGTTTTTTTATGCCTAAATTTCGTAAGCATTTTATGTTAAAATATAGCTATTACTTATTGGTTATCTTTATTTTCTCTACTACATCCTATGGTCAAAACACACAGGTAATTACAGGTAGAGTTGTTGAATATGGATCAATTCATCCTATTCCTGGAGCGAAAATTGAGGTTGACCAAACGAATTATCGATCTGTGTCGGATTCGTTAGGTTATTTTACAATTTCTAACGTGCCAATTGGTCGTGTTAACCTAGTTGTATCTGCTTTTGGATTCAAGAGTGCTTATTTAACTAATTTGGATTTAGTAACAGGTAAACAGTTGGCTCTTACTATTGAGTTGATGGAAGACGTGACATCCCTTGAAGAAGTTACGATTGTATCTGATGATAAGCAAAATAGCTTCAATGAAACAATTAAAGTTAGTCGTCGTCAATTTTCAATTGAGGAAAGTAAACGTTATGCAGGGAGTTTAAATGATGTACAACGAATGGCTAGCAATTTTGCTGGTATCACTACTGCGAACGATCAGGTAAATGATATCATAGTGCGTGGAAATAGTCCTTCGGGAATGCTATTTCGATTGGATGGAATGAATATTCCAAATCCAAATCACTGGTCGATGCCTGGATCTGCAGGTGGAACAGTGAGTATGCTAAACAGCAATGTGTTGAGAAATTCCGATTTTTTAACAGGAGCATTTCCTGCTGAATATGATGCTTTTTCAGGAGTTTTTGATCTGAAATCGAGAAACGGAAACTATAATAAACATGAATTTTTAGTTCAATTGGGATTCAATGGATTAGAAGCTGGTGCCGAAGGACCAATAAGTAAGAAAAGTCGTGCAACGTATCTCTTTAATTACCGGAAATCACTCTTAGAGATTTTAGCAAGTATTATGAGTTTTGGTACCGGATCTGCAGTTCCGAGATATCAGGATGCTTTTCTGAAATTACATTTTCCAACTAAAAAGGCAGGACATTTTTCGCTTATTGCTAATGGTGGGACGAGCAAGATTCATTTTGTGCCTGATAGCGAACAGCAAAACAACTTTACATATGAAGATCTAACAAGTGGTAGTAATACTGGTTTTACAGGGTTTATTCATCAAATATCACCTTCTTCAAAGTATTCTTTTACTACAACTTTGTTGGCTTCTGGGGTTTTGAGTAAAACGTCAATTGACAACACGTGGATTGATTCCATTTCTCTTTCAAGTATGAGCGAACCTTTTGCACGAAATAGCTTCCTAGATTCCAAAATTGAATTAGCTCATCATGCACAGATTAAATTGAATGCAAGGAATTATTTTAAAATCGGAACCTATTTGGATTATTTCTTAGGAAACTATAATCAAAAAGCATTTGTTGCTAAATATGATTTTTCACCTAAACAATGGATAACAGGAATTGATTACAAAGGTTCATATATACAAAGTATCGTTTATTTTAATTATCTATTCAAAGCAAATGAACATATCGATTTTGTATTTGGGTTAGCATACAAATATCAAAATTTGACAAACAAACAAAGTGTTGACCCAAAGTTTAGTGCGTTATTTCGAACTAGTAGTAAAGGGGCAATTTCATTTGGAACAGGATTGTATAGTAAAGCACCAACAATATTACACACGAGTATCGTTGATTATGAATATGATGCAATTGGAAATGTGTTGGGAAGTCAAAAATACAATACCAATTTGAAGTACATGAAGAGTTGGCATGGGGTGTTAGGATATGATCATTATATTACAAATCATTTACACATTAAAACAGAAATCTATTATCAATATTTGTTTGATGTCGTAACTGCATTAACTAAAACAGACAGTATATCTGCAGATAATATATATGCTACCCTTAATGATTTCTCTTTCGCTTTTGAAAGTATTCCGTATAGATTGGGAAACAATGGTAAAGGTAGAAACTATGGTTTGGAATTAACGGTTGAGCATTCAATGAAAAAAGGTTTCTACTTTCTCATAACGGGTAGTTTATTTCAGTCAGAGTACCAGGCTGTCGATAAAGTGTGGAGAAATACTAGATTCAACAGTAATTTTGCATGCAATGGACTTGTTGGTAAAGAGCTTGGTTTAGCCCCAAAAATTAAGTTGTTATTAGATCTCAAAACGAGTTATATGAAAGGTAACAGATATATCCCGTTGATTGAGTCTGCATCGAAGTTGAAGGGAGAAGCGGTGTATGATTATGATAATGCATATCAGGACAAACTTCCAGATTTCTTCAGAATGGATGTTCGAGTTGGGTTTAAGTTTGAAGGAAAGAAAATTACACAAGAAGCAGCTTTTGAGGCTCAGAACATTACCAATCGTCGAAATGTTTATATGCAGCAATATAATCCCAATGAGAATACAATCACTACGTTGTATCAAAATGGATTTTTACCAATGGGATTCTATAGAATTTACTTTTAGTTAATGCGATCTCTAT
>DATGOZ010000022.1:0-6178 GCA_035305395.1 Taishania sp.
TGTTGTAAATAGAAAAAATTTAAACAAAAATGAAAGGATTACGAATTGGTAATCCCTTTCTCTTATGATTTATTTTAGGATTAATTCAGTCCTAATTTAAGTGCGTTTTTACAATCTGTGCGAACCTTTTCTAATAATTCAGGGTTGTTGTTCAATGATTGCCCCCAAGAAGGAATCATTTCACGTAATTTCATTCTAAATTCATCTTCTTTCGCTCTTTCAGGGAAACAACGTTTCAATAATTGAATCATGATTTCAACAGCTGTAGAAGCTCCTGGTGAAGCACCTAATAATGCTGCGATAGATCCATCTGCAGATGAAACGACTTCTGTACCGAATTGTAAGATTCCTCCATGTTCTTCGTCTTTTTTGATAACTTGAACACGTTGTCCCGCCAACTCGATTTCCCAATCTTCCATTTTAGCAGAAGGCATGAACTCTTTCAGTGATTCCAATTTATCTTCTGGACTTTTTAATACTTCTGTAATCAGGTATTTTGTCAAATCCATGTTATCCCATCCAGCAGCAAGCATTGGGCGGATATTTGAAAAACGAATAGAAGCAGGTAAATCCCAATAAGATCCTTTTTTCAAGAATTTAGTTGAGAATCCAGCAAATGGCCCAAACAACAAGGCTTGTTTTCCGTCAATGTAACGTGTATCCAAGTGAGGTACCGACATCGGAGGAGCTCCAACTGAAGCTTTTCCGTACACTTTTGCATGGTGTTGGGCGATGATTTCTTCATTTTTACATCTCAACCATTGTCCACCAACAGGAAAACCTCCAAATCCTTTTGCTTCAGGAATATCAGATTTTTCTAACAATAACAATGAATGTCCTCCTGCTCCAATGAAAACAAATTTTGCTTTGATTTTGCGTGAATCACCTGTTTTTAGGTTTTTAACTTTGATTTTCCAGCGACCGTCTTTTGCACGTTTGATATCTTTTACTTCTTCGTTTAAAGTAAGTTTGATTTGCTCTTTTGTGTTGAGATGTGCAATCAAATCTCTAGTTAAGGCACCGAAATTGACATCTGTTCCAATTTCCATTTTTGTTGCTGCAATAGGAGTAGAGTCCTTACGATCCTTCATCATCAATGGAATCCATTCTGTAAGTTTGTCTCTATCTTCCGTATATTCCATGCCTTGGAAAAGATTTTCCTTGCACATAGCTTCATAACGCGTTTTTAAGAACTTCACATCATTTTCTCCAAATACAGCACTCATGTGGGGAACTTGGCGAATGAAGTGTTCAGGTTTCTTTAAAATATTTTTGTGAGCTAAGTAAGACCAGAATTGTTTTGATATTTCAAACTGTTCTGCAATCTTAATTGCTTTGTCAATCGATACCGACCCATCAGCATTTTGAGGAGTGTAGTTTAATTCACAAAGTGCTGAGTGTCCCGTTCCGGCATTGTTCCAAGCGTCAGAACTTTCTGCTGCTACTACGTCTAACCTTTCAACAATTTCAATACTTGTATCTGGTTTTAATTCATTGATTAATGTTCCCAAAGTGGCACTCATGATTCCACCTCCAATCAATACCACATCAACTTCTGTCTTTTGTTTACCTTTGCTCACCTCGTTTAATGTTTGCGTACTTAAAATTTTCAAAATTTATGCTTCAGCATACAACCTGAAATTGTTACCTAAGATATTTGTGCCTGCAAAGTTCATTAAAATGAAACATTCATCCAATTATTTTAAGTAAATTTTAAATATTTTTTTGAATGTTTATTTTTTCACAAAACCGTTTTTGTCAAGGAGATACTTTGAATAGTTGATTTATAAGTTCCTCCTGAAAGAGTTAGGATTTTCATCGTCTAAAAATTGATGCATTCATAACAATGATAATCATGCAAATTCCAAATAAAGAGAATAGGGCAAAAGACCATTGTAGCGATAAAATCTCAGCGATAAAACCAATGATTGGTGGACCGAGTAAAAATCCTAAGAAGCTAATACTTGTTACTATAGCTAAAGCCATTCCAGCGGGAATTGTCGGGTGATTTCCTGCTAGACTGTAAACAGTAGGGACGCAACATGCAACACCAATTCCAACCATCATGAATCCGACTGTTGCTGCAGTTATCAGTGGAAGGAGTACCGCTACAATCATTCCAAATGACATCAATAGACCGCTAATGATTAGTACTTTCCTTGTTCCCAACTTGGTAATTGCATAATCTCCAACAAATCGTCCTGTTGCCATCATGATCATAAAGGCGGTGTAACCTAGGATCACAAACTTTGTTGGTGCTTGAACAATTTCTTGAAAATAAACCCCGCTCCAATCAAACATAGCGCCTTCTGTTGCCATTGAAAAAAATCCGACTATTCCCAATTGGATCAGAAGTGAGTCGGGTTTAAATTTGGTTTGAGCATTTTCTACATCTTCTGCTTTTGAATCAACAGGAATGAGGTGTTTTTTGTTGATCAATGTATTTAGAATAATCAATGACGTAATGATAAGAAAATGAGCAAAAGTAGGAATGCTGAATTGTAAGGTGATTAATCCAATCAATGCTCCTGTAAAACCAGCTAAACTCCATCCTCCATGAAATGTTGTCATGATAGATTTCCCTTTGTATAACTTTTCTACACCGATAGCTTGTGTGTTTACAGAGATGTTACATAAGTTACTTGAGATTCCAAATAACAGCAAGATTGCACCTAATTGGTATTTCGATGTGGCTAGTGAAATGCTAAATAGCAAGAATACATATACTAAACAGAGTATGGAAAGTATTTTTGAACTGCCATATTTCGTTACGAGTTTCCCTGAAAGCGGTAGCGTAAACAATTGTCCAAGTGGCATCATGAGCAACATCATGCCTAGTTCTCCTTCAGAAATGCCTAAGTTTTGTTTGATGGTCGGTATTCTACTTGCCCAAGATGCAAAAATGATTCCAGTACTGCAAAAGTAACTGAATACAGCTACTCTGTGTCTCAACGGTGTGCTATTCGAATTTTCCAATTTGTTGTTATTTTACTTGTTTAAGAGATAAGTTTTCAAGTAAAAGTGGAAAGTTTGAAGCTATGGTTTTTTGTTTTTATTGACGTGAAATCTATATGCAACTAATCCAGGGATTCCAATACACATGATAAATGCTAGCATGTATCCTTTGGGTGTTAGGTAATAATCTACAACATTATCCAAATCTCCTGCGTCGATTCCTAAACCAATTAGGTTTCCTAAAGTTAAGGGAGCTTCAATTACTGATTCTTGATTCGAAATGTTAAGTATAATTTCTCCTGGAAAAATGTTGAAAGGAATGAAAACCAATGATCCTGTAACAATAATTACGAGGAGGATAAAAATTAAGAGGGGCTTGTCTTTAAGATGTTTCATTCCAATAAATCAGATTTTGATGGCGAAAATAATTAAAAAATGAGGTTCATCTTTGAATAATCTGTTATTTTTAGCGTTTTTCGGTATAAGTAATTGATATGAATTTATATTCCAATAAACAAAAATGGAAAATAGCCTTACTTGTAGTAGCTTTACTACTTGTTGGTGTTTCTCTATTTGTATCGAATCAAATTGTATCGAAGGTTGGCGATCAAGAGCGTCAGAGGGCAAAGCAATGGGCTGGGGCGATTAAAAAGCGTGTAGAGTTGATTCAGTTAACCAATAGAACCTTTTTGCAATTGCGCGAGAAGGAAAAGGAAAAAATGAAAATGTGGGTACGTGCTTCGAAAGAAATTGCAAATCCATTTTTATTATCTATTCCTGAATTTCCGTTAGAAATCGTCAAGGATAACAATGACATTCCAGTAATTTTATTGGATGATGAAAAGAATATTTCGGGATTTCGTAACATATCATTTGATACGAGTGATTTAAAGCAACTATACCCAGATTTAAAAGGAAAGATGTTGACCAAGAAGTTTGAAGATTCTTTGAGAAGCCTTTCCGAAGTGTGGAAAACAAAAAATCCATCCTTTACTGTTGAGGTTTATACCGATTTATTTATGACCTACGTGTATGACGATAGTAAAGAAATTACCCGTTTAGAAAAAGAGCGAGATTCATTGATTAATTCGTTCAATAAAGAGTTGATTGATGACGAAGGAATTGTACCTGTTTTGTTGATTAACCAAGATACGCGAGAAGTTATTGGTACAAATATCAGTGATTCGATTTTGACCAAAACCGAAGTTAATCAACTTGTAAATCAGATGTCACGGAGCAATGATTCATTGATTATCGATTTTGAAGGTGGTGTGCGAAATGTGCTGTACTTCGACAGTAGTGCCGAGTTGAAGCAATTACAATTTTTCCCCTACATCCAGTTTTTGATTATCGGGTTATTCATCTTTATCGGCTACATGCTGTTTAGCACCTTTAGAAAAGCAGAGCAAAATCAGGTTTGGGCAGGGATGGCTAAGGAGACTGCGCATCAGTTGGGAACGCCAATTTCTTCATTGATGGCTTGGATACAATTATTGGAAGCCAATGACGTGGACCCAATGATTACCAAAGAAATGCAGAAGGACGTAGACCGACTTGAAATTGTTTCGGAACGTTTTTCTAAAATTGGAAGTGAGGCAAATTTGGAAGTTGAAAATATTAGTCAAACAGCGGAAGACATTATTAATTATTTGAAACCGAGAATATCTAAACAAATCGATGTACAAACGGATATTCAACCCAATTTGATATGTCCACACAGCTCTTCGTTGATTTCATGGGTTATTGAAAATGTTGTCAAAAATGCCATTGACGCGATGGAAGGGAAAGGAAAATTGAAGGTCATGGTTTCAGAATCCCCTGAGTGGATTCAAATCGATATTTTTGATAGTGGAAAGGGGATGTCGCAAAAACAAATTCGAAATATTTTCAAGCCAGGTTATACAACAAAGAAAAGAGGTTGGGGCTTGGGATTGTCTTTGGTGAAGCGAATAGTTGAAGAATACCATAAAGGAAAAATTGTCGTTGTTTCCTCAGAAGTTGGGAAAGGAACACATTTTAGAATCTCTTTACCAATGTGAAAATGAATTCAAATACAATTCATTTTTTATTTTTTTGAAAATTATTTATCTTCGCGACCTCTATAAATAAAACTAATTAGAATTTTAATGGCAACTACAGCTGATATTAAAAACGGATTGTGTATCAAACACAATGATAAATTATTTCAAATCATTGAGTTCCAGCATGTGAAACCAGGTAAAGGTCCTGCGTTTGTACGTACAAAAATGCGTCACATCGAAACAGGAAAAGTATTGGAAAATACATTTCCAGCTGGACATAAAATTGAAATTGTTCGTATCGAAAATCGCGAGTACCAATACTTGTACGAAGAAGCTGATTCATTTGTATTCATGAATAATGAAACTTATGAGCAGGTGAATATTCCAAAATCAATGGTTGAAAAACCGTTGTTCTTGCAAGAAGGTATGATTTGTAACATCTTGTACCATGCTGAGGAAGAAACTCCATTGGTAGTTGATTTACCGTTATACATCATTTCGGAGGTTACTTACACAGAACCAGGTATCAAAGGAGATACAGCTACAAACTCTTTGAAACCTGCGACGATCGCTACAGGTGCTGAAGTTCGAGTACCTCTATTCATCGACAATGGTGAGGTTATCAAAATCGATACGCGTACAGGTACATACGTTGAGCGTGTGAAAAACTAAGATTTATAATCGTAATATTCGAAAAGGAGCTTCGTTTGGAGCTCCTTTTTTCATTTTTATAATAGTTCATTTAAATAATGTTTAAATCCAAAGACAATATGAATTACTTTGTTTTAAAGGTCTCAAGCTACGCTGAATTAGTATGTTTTCGATTCTTTGAATGAATTGGTGTCTAGATTATTAAATGTCAGAGGTGTTTGGAGGTAAGTGGTGTTGAGTTTTATCCCATGGGATGATTACAAATTACACTTTTTATTTCTTGGTCAGTTACAACTTCATCAATTTTAATTCCTTCTAATATTCCTCTAAGTGAATTGATTGCTTTGTCAGCTCTTCCTATGACAGTGAGGATATCTTAAAATATGATCGTTCATAGGTAATTGTAGTTTTATCAAGATACTAAATTAGATATTTCTATTAAAAAATGAATAAGAACATTTATTTTATAAAATTAAACTCACTTTACATTTTTCCGCATCACATAATCATTCATGAAGTAATTTTCACCAATGTTGATGTCAACTTCTTTT
>DATGOZ010000023.1:0-5053 GCA_035305395.1 Taishania sp.
TGACCTGTATATCCCAATTCATCAGCCTTTGTAGCACCTTGTTGTGCCGCTTTTTCAATAATACCTCCCAATTTTGGATTCGCAGCAACTTCCATCGCTAAAATTTCGCGATCTGCTTCATTTGTTGAAATCGGATAATTAATCAATCCAGCTTCTACCCAATATTTGTACTCACCACGGTCGTCTTGTTGACTTCCTAAATAATCATAAGCAACAGGAATAACATCGAATGCTGTAATTACAAATAAAGCTCCTAAAAACAATACAGGAGATAAAGAAACACTCACAAATAAAACCAGTACAAGAGCTGTCATAAATGTAAAGGCTGCTGTTCGTGTCCACGAAGCTTTATAAATTTCGTGACGAACAGTTTTCAAATCTTCAATTTTGCTCTTCACCTGATCGATTTGCGCATTTACAAATTGATCGACTTGTTGTTTATTTGTAACATCCAATCCATAATTCGCTTTCAGTACTTCTGGATCCATCGAGTAGATTTGTTGATAATATCCACTGCTCATATTTGCCAACTGCTCCTTCTCTGCTTGACCTTGGAAGTCATCAATTGTAATCGAACGCATCACAAGTGTAAACACGAAAATTGCACCCAAAACAATGAATAATTTATTCTTTTGTGCAATTAATTCATCTCTATTTTTTAATGCATAGTCAATAAAGTACATTGCAAGCGCAACAGCACACAATTCAACAATGATTAGAATAATTGTCACCGTTCTAAACATGCTATACCCAGGAACGTAATCAATAAAGAAATTCGTTAGCCCCATGAAATTTTTACCCCACGACAAGGCAATCGCAAGTAACGAAACGGCTAAGAAAACCCATTTCATTGGTGACTTCCAGAAAACCAATGCTAACAAAGCCAAAACGCAGATTATTGCCCCCAAGTACACTGGTCCACTGGTAAATGGCTGATCGCCCCAATACGCTCCGTAATTTCCTACTTCACGTTGACTTTCCATTGACAAATCACTGTTTTCCAAGATTGGTTGAAACTGACTATTTGCAATAGGAAACGAACCTCCACCTTTGATATTTGGTGAAATCAACGTAAACGTTTCACCAATTCCATACGACCAATGAGTAATATAATCACGATCCAAACCAGAAGAATTCTTTGTTGCAACCGTTCCATCAGGGTTGATTGTCACATCATTACCTCCACGAATCGTGTGTTTTGCATAATCTTTTGTCATGATTAAGTTACCTGAATTCATCAATCCAGCTAAAGCAAACACACCAATTAGCGAAGCTGTTTTAATAGTAAAATCCTTGATTTCTTTCATTTTAATTGCTCTCACCAAGAAGTAAATTCCCAATCCGAGCAACAAAAATGCCATGTAATAGGTTACCTGAACGTGGTTACACGCAATCTCAAAAGCCATAAAAATTCCAGCTAAGGCAATCAAAGAGAGCGAAATTTTGCGCTGGTAAGTTGCTATAAATGTTGCTAATAAAGGAGCCAAAAAGGCAGTTGCCATTGCTTTTGCATTATGTCCTGCTTGTATGACTATTATCTCATAACTCGCAAATGCCATCGCGACGGCACCTATCATACCTACTAAAGGTCGCATTCCCAACACAATTGCAAAGATGTAAAAACCAAGCATGTGCAAGAAAATGATATCCACTGGTCGACCAATCAACGTTGTATAATAATGACTGATTGTGCTTGCAACATTTCCGGCATAAATCATCGAAATTTGCATCATTGGCATTCCAGCAAACATCGAGTTTGTCCACAACGCCTCCTCACCTTTTTCAGTTCTATACTCAACACCTTCGTGAGCCATTCCGTGCCATTGCTGAATATCATGTTGTTTCAACCCATATCCTTCAGTCACTGGTTTACAATACAACAATGATATGATATACATAGCAGCCACAGCTGCGAAATGAATCCAATTCTTTTGAAAAAAAGCTTTCATAAATACAACTTAGTTAATTTAGGATTTTACTGATTTAGGGTTTGCAAAAACGTGAACATCTTCACCTGTAATTGTATCCCCACATAAAATCACAAGACGTTCAATAATATTTCTCAATTCGCGGATATTTCCTGTCCAATTGGTATTTTTCAATGCTTCCAACGCATCTTTAGAAAATTGCTTTCTTGCAATACCGTGTTCTGTGCAAACCATTGTCAGAAAATGTTCAGCCAACAAAGGAATGTCATTTGCACGTTCGTTCAACGAAGGAACATGAATCAAAATAACCGCCAAACGGTGATATAAATCTTCTCTGAATCGACCCTCTTCAATTTCTTTTCTCAAATCTTTGTTCGTTGCAGCAACAACGCGTGTATTGATTTTAATATCCTTTTCTCCTCCAACACGTTGAATCACATTCTCTTGCAAAGCACGAAGCACTTTCGCTTGAGCCGAAGCCGACATATCTCCAATTTCGTCCAAAAACAACGTTCCACCTTCAGCCAATTCAAATTTTCCTTTTTTCTGTTTGATAGCCGAAGTAAAAGCACCTTTCTCGTGTCCAAAAAGTTCACTTTCAATTAATTCAGCTGGAATTGCAGCACAGTTTACTTCTATAAACGCTTGATCTTTTCTGTTTGATAAATCGTGTAGAGATCTTGCTACGAGTTCCTTTCCTGTACCATTTTCTCCAGTAATTAAAACACGTGCATCAGATGGAGCAACCTTTTCAATCATCTCCTTGATATGCATGATTTCAGGTGTTTCTCCTATTATTGCGTGTCCTTTTATACGTTGAACAGCTTTTTTCAACACTTTTCGTTCTTCCACCAAAGCAGATTTATCCGAAGCATTGCGCACTGTCACTAATATTCTATTTAGATCTAATGGTTTTTCAATGAAATCAAATGCTCCTTTTTTGATTGCTTGAACAGCTGTATCGATATTTCCGTGACCGCTAATCATAATCACAGGTGTTTCAACCTCTGATTCACGCAACGCATTTAAGACTTCCATGCCGTCCATATTAGGCATTTTGATATCACAAAATATAATGTCAAAAGCTTCAGTTGTGGCCTTTTCTACACCAACTTTTCCATCCTCAGCTTCCTCTACTTCATAATTCTCAAATTCAAGTATTTCTCTCAGTGCTCTTCGAATTGCACGTTCATCATCGATGATTAGAATCTTGCTCATTTTTTGTTTGTTTGGGGTAAAGATAATTAATGAAGCTATAAAATCAACCTATTTTCAATAGTAAGTTTTGGCTGTTTGTCATAAAATCTAGTTTCAAACTGATTTCATAAGTAAAACATGCAGTTAAAAGTTATCAAAAACAGGATTGTTAAAAAAAACATAACGCAAAATTGGTTTTCAATTTGATAACACTTAAATTTGTCAATTAAATTAATTTGATGTCATACGAAGCTGGACCATATTTAAAGCAAATCGATGTTCCCAAGGATTTGAGAGAAAAATTTACGATTGAAGATTTGCCTCAAGTATCAGACGAATTACGACAATATATTATTGACGTCATTTCGGAAATTGGGAATAGCCATTTTGGAGCTAGTTTGGGTGTAGTAGAACTTACTGTTGCACTACACTATGTATTCAATACTCCAAGCGACCAATTAGTTTGGGATGTTGGACACCAAGCGTATGGACATAAAATTTTAACTGGTCGTAGAGAGCAATTTCACACAAACAGAATTAAAGGAGGAATTTCGGGATTCCCAAAACGTTCTGAAAGTGAATACGACGCATTTGGCGTTGGTCACTCATCAACTTCTATCTCTGGAGCATTAGGAATGGCGGTAGCCAATCGTTACAAGGGAGAAACTTCAAAACAACACATTGCTGTTATCGGAGATGGAGCCATGACCGCTGGTTTGGCTTTTGAAGGGCTCAATCATGCCGGTTTTGAGAAAGATGCAAATTTATTGGTGATTTTGAACGACAACTGCATGTCGATTGATCCAAATGTTGGTGCATTAAAAGAATATTTGACGGATATCACGACATCTCACACCTACAATAAAGTGAAAGATGAAGTGTGGAAATTACTTGGTAAAGTATCCAAGTTTGGCCCAGATGCACAAACAATTGCTTCAAAAATTTCGACAGCTTTAAAATCTTCTATTTTAAAACAAAGCAATTTATTTGAATCATTAAACTTCAGATATTTTGGTCCTGTTGACGGTCATGATGTCATCAACTTAGCTAAAACACTTGAAGATTTAAAAGATATTCCTGGACCGAAAATTTTACATTGCATCACGAAAAAAGGTGGTGGTTATAAATTTTCGGAAGAAGGAAACCCTACAGTATGGCATTCACCTGGAATTTTCAATAAAGATACTGGTGAAATTGTAAAAGTAATCCCTAAATCTCCTCAACCTCCAAAATACCAAGATGTTTTCGGACATACGATTGTAGAATTAGCTGAGAAGAATGATAAAATCATGGGTATTACACCTGCAATGCCTTCTGGATGTTCATTAAACATCATGATGAAAGCAATGCCAGATCGCGCATTTGACGTGGGTATCGCTGAACAACATGCGGTGACATTCTCTGCAGGTTTAGCAACTCAAGGAATGATTCCTTTTTGTAATATCTATTCCTCTTTCATGCAACGCGCATACGACCAAGTTTTACACGATGTTGCTATTCAAAATTTGAACGTTGTTTTCTGTCTTGATCGCGGAGGATTGGTTGGAGCAGATGGTGCTACACATCATGGAGCTTACGATATCGCTTACATGCGTCACATTCCCAATATGACGGTTGCAGCTCCAATGAATGAACAAGAATTGCGCAACCTAATGTATACTGCGCAACTCGAAAACAAAGGTCCTTTCAGTATTCGTTACCCTCGTGGAAATGGCGTTATGACTGAATGGAAAACTCCATTTGAAGAAATCCAGATTGGAAAAGGCCGCAAATTAGTACATGGAAATGACATTGCAATTTTAACAATCGGTCATCCAGGGAATTTTGCATTAAAGGCGATTGAAAATCTCAAGGGAACTGGTGCTTCTATTGCTTTGTATGACATGCGCTTTGTAAAACCTTTAGATGAAGCGATTTTACATGAGGTT